>CABUQL010000175.1 GCA_902493665.1 uncultured Eubacteriales bacterium | reverse complement strand
AAATTTGATATAATAAAAAGCAATGCAGACGAATCTTCGGTTGACAACAGCTTATCACCTGAGGTTTATGTTCAGCATCTTTCAATGCTTAAAGCATGCGATGTTGCAAAGAGCATAAAAAGCGAAAAGCTTGTAATCGGCGCCGATACAGTCGTTGAATACAACGGAAAATTTTTGGGCAAGCCTTCGTCGCACGAAGATGCTTATAAAATGTTAAGTCTTTTAAGCGGCAACCGTCATTGCGTTTACACGGGAATTTGCGTAATGAATTCAAAGACTGCGGAAATGACATCAACATATGAAAGAACAGAGGTTATTTTCAGAAAAATTGAACATAATGAGATTATGAATTACATTAAAACAAAAGAGCCTTTTGACAAAGCGGGAGCATACGCAATACAAGGGCTTGCAGGAGTTTTTATAAAAGGCATAGTCGGCGACTATAACAACGTTGTCGGGCTTCCCGTATATAAGCTTGCAAAAGTGCTTAAAGAAGATTTCGGATATGATGTTTTAAATTAAGGAGTTTTTTAAATGAAGAAAGATATAGGTATTGATCTTGGAACGTCAAATACTATTATATATATGAAAACAAAAGGAATCGTTTTGGACGAACCGTCAGTTGTTGCAATAGACCGTGAAGACGGTTCGGTTGTTGCGGTGGGGAATGCCGCAAAAGATATGATAGGCAAAACGCCCGACGGCATAATCGCAGTAAATCCTTTAAAAGACGGTGTTGTTGCCGATTTTAATGCAACGTATTCCATGCTTAAATACTTTATAAAAAAAGCATTCAGAAAAACGGGTATGGTAAAACCGAGAGTTGTAATAAGCGTTCCGACAGGAATTACGGGCGTTGAAAGACGTGCGGTTGAAGACACTGCCGTTAATGCAGGCTCAAGAGAGGTTTATCTTATAGAATCTCCGATGGCTGCTGCGCTCGGTTCAAACCTTCCCATAAGCGAAGCAATAGCAAGCCTGATTGTCGACATAGGCGGCGGAATTACAGAGGTTGCCGTCATTTCGCTCGGTGGAATTGTTACAGGAAAAACCGTAAGAATTGCCGGAGATACTTTTTGCGACGATATTATAAGATATGTTAAGCGAAAATATAATCTTATCATCGGAAAAATAACTGCTGAGAATATTAAAAACTCGATAGGTACTGCACTTTTGGGCGCAAGAGAAGACGCAACACAGGTAAACGGACGTGATTCAATAACGGGACTTCCGAAAAACATAACGCTTTCTTCATCAGAGGTGTGTGAGGCAATAAACGATTCTGTTTTCCGTATTATCGATGCGGTAAAACTTACTCTTGAGCAAACACCGCCCGAACTTTCGTCCGATATTTTGGAACGCGGAATAACTCTTTCGGGAGGATGCGCACTTTTGCCGGGCATAGCTCAGCTTATTGAAAACGAAACGGGAATGCATGTCATGATTTCCGACTATCCCAGAGAAGCCGTCGCATACGGAATCGGACAAATTCTTGACAAAATAAATGAATCGAAAAAAGATTTGCTTATCAAACGTAATTAAGTTGGTGAAATTATGAACTTTTTTTCTGATAAAACACGTTTTTTTCTTATAACGGTAACGATAATAATGATAATAGCAATGGCTCTTTCAACACTTCCGTTCAACCATGCGGGACTTATTGAAAATGTGTTTGGCATTGTTATTTCGCCTTTTCAGAAGATTACTGATTTTCTTGTTGAATCAACGGAAGGATTTTTCTCATTTATAATAAATATAAAAGATACACAGAAAAGGAACGGAGAACTTAAAGAAGAAATCTCTGTTTTAAATTCCGATTTGCGTGAGCTTTCAGATTTAAAAACCGAAAACGAAAAACTCAGAAGTCTTTTGGAACTTAAAAATAACGACACAAATTATGATACCGTTGCCGCAGAGATTATATCGCGAAACTGGAATAACTGGGAAAACACAGTTACTGTAAACAAAGGCTCGCAAAACGGTATAAAAATTAATAATCCTGTTATAACGGAAACGGGAGTTGTTGGATATGTTTATGAAGTCGGCACAAACTGGGCGAAAATTATGACGATACTTGACCCTTCAAGCTCGGTATCTTCAATTGCATCAAGAACGGGCGATGACGGAATAATTCAGGGCGATTACAGCATCGGCTCGCGACAGTACTGCAAAATGTCGTTTATCGGGAAAGAATCAGGCATCAGTAACGGAGATTCAATCGAAACGTCGGGCGCGGGAGGCATTTATCCTGCCGGTCTTTACATAGGACGTGTAACGGACGTAAAAGCGGTTTCTGACGGTGTATCGCGTCAGGCGGTTATTGAACCGGGCGTTAATTTTAATGACTTAAAATATGTTCTTATAATCAGATAGGGTGGGACTGTTGAAAAAAATAAAGTTTTACTTATTGCTTGTAATGCTCCTAATATTGCAAAGCACCGTTTTACATAAAATATCTGTTTTCGGAGTTTTTCCGAATGTTGTTTTCGTTTATGCCATACTTTATTCTTCTGTAAATAACGGTCTTGATGCTGCATGTTTTTCATTTGTTACGGGGCTTTTGCTTGATCTGTTAACGGGAAAAACAATAGGTCTTAATGCAATACTTGTTATGTATATCGGCTATCTTGTGTCACTTGCCGGCAAAAAGTTTTTTTACGAAAATCCGCTTTACTGTATGCTGCTTGTGTTTGTAACAACGTTTGTTTACCAGAGTGTTTATTGCATTTTAAACTACGTTATATGGCAAATCGGCGATTATTCATCAGCATTTTTGCCGATTTTGATTGAATCGGTTTATAACTCATTGGCAGGATTATTACTGTATTTTACATCAATAAAAAAATCTGCCGAAATGTAGAACATTTTTTTACTTTATAAGAAAGGAGAATTTGCAATGTCGGAAAAATTTAACAGCAGACAGTTTACTGCACTTGTGATTTTAATAATTCTTGCAAGTATTGTTATTTACCGGCTTGCAAATCTTCAGGTTGTCAACGGTGATAAATATTATAAGCAGTCGCAGGCAAAGCTTAAAATTTCGGAACGCATAGAAGCTCCGCGCGGTGATATTTTAGACAGATTCGGAAGACCGCTTGTTTCAAATGAAATCGGTTTCAGCATTCAGATTAAGAAAAACGGCAACGATAATGCAAAAATTAATAAATGCGTTTTAAACTTAATAAAGATTTTTGATAAGTGCGACGGTCATTACGAAGACGGTCTTGAAATAAGTGATTATCCGTATGAGTACACTTTTTATGAATACGAAGGAAAAGAACGTGACAAAAAAATAAAAGAGTTTTCATACGATGAAAAAACAAAAAAACACTTAACTGCAGCTCAAAAAATGAAACAATTGTCGGATAAATATGAGCTTTCAAAATATCCCGAAGAGGAAAAAAGAAAAATTGCCGGTGTAAGATACGAAATGGAACTCCGCGATTTTGATTCGGAGGGAATTTACACTTTTGCCACAGATGTTGATATGAATTTAATATCAATTTTAAAGGAGCAGTCACGTACGTTTTCCGATATAACAATTTCAACACGTCCGGTTCGAAAGTACATACAAAATAATTTTGCATCTCACATCTTGGGCCGTGTCGGCATAATTTATGCAGAGGAATATGAAAAATTAAAAGACAGCAATTATTCAATAAACGCAATTATCGGAAAAGACGGCATTGAAAAAATCTGCGAAAAATATTTAAAAGGTACAGATGGAAAAACTGCATCGGAGCAGACAATAGAAAGTGGTGGTGCGTATTACACCGATGAAATTCC
>CABUQL010000174.1 GCA_902493665.1 uncultured Eubacteriales bacterium | reverse complement strand
TGTGACAATCCGAACCCACCACATGCGCATGCCCTTTTTTAATAAGCTTTGCCATTATCCTTCTTTGGTAAGGATACAAATCCGTATTAATCTGGAAAAACACAGACATATCAAAAAGCGGCTTTAAAAGCTTAAAATCAAGCGAGTTTTTTATGTATCTGTTAATATGGGCAATTACGGGAACGATGTCGGGATACATTGACTGGATTTTAAATATCTCTTCAAACACCCATTTTTCGCTCCATATTCCAAACGGAAGTTCGAGCAAAATCACGTTTGTTCCTTCAATGCACAAATCTGTTAATCTTTCATATCTGCAAAGTTCTCTTTCAATTCTGACCTCTGCTCCGAGAAGGATTTTCGGAATTTTAAAATCAGCGTCTTTCGATGCTCTCAAAACGCTCTCATATGCTTTTTTTCTGTTTTCAAAAAACACGTCGCTGTTTAATCTTAAATAAAAATGCGGAGTCGCAACAACCGTATCAACGCCCTCATCTGTTTCCATATGAAGCATTTTAAGCGATTCTTCCACGCTTTTTGAGCCGTCATCTATACACGGCAGAAAATGAGTATGAAAATCAACCATTAAGCTCCCTCACTAATTAAGACCTATATTCCGAATATTTGTATCTTAAATATTTATATTTGTATTTATTTGAGTATCCTTCTTTTTTAGTGATATCGTTAAGCACAAATCCTAAAATATTTGCATTTGCAAACTGTAAATCCGCAACCGTTTTACGCAGATTGTCTTTGTTTGTATAATTGTCCCTTACAACTATAACAACGCCCGTCACATATTTTGAAAGTGACACTGCATCGGCAACAAGAAGCGTCGGCGGCATATCAATAAATACGTAATCGTAAATTTCGGAAACTTTAGCGAAAAATTCGTTCATTTTAGGCGACGCCAAAAGCTCCGAAGGATTGGGCGGAACATGTCCCGAAGTGATGCAGTCTATTTTGTGTTCCTTGTTTTTCTGAATAATGTCCTCAAATTTGGCAAACCCTGCAAGATAACTTGTAAGTCCGACATCGTTTTTCATTCCGAAACAAGTATGTATTTTCGGTTTTCTAAGGTCGGCGTCAACAATTAAAACCTTGCAGTCTGTCATTGCAAAAGATACAGCCGTATTTAAGCAGCTTACGGTTTTTCCTTCTGTCGGAACGGAAGAAGTGAAAATTATTTTTTTGCACTTGTCCGTGCAGTTTGAAAGCGCATAAACAATGTTTGTCCTCGTTGTTTTATAACCTTCCGAAACCGAGAAATTAGACTTTTCCGACAAAACCGCATTTTTATAATCTCTTTCGGCTTTTTTATTAAAAATTGCATTTTTCTTTGCTCTTTTTTTGTTGTTACGGTTAAACAGCTTAATCATTTTTTTCACCTTTTAAATTTAATTTTCACAAGGCATTAAAGCCAATGCTCAAATACGCAAAAAATTTGTGTGTCAAACAGTATTTGCAATTTGTTCTTACCAATTATAACATAGTTTTCGGCGCATTGCAACATTTTTAATTAAATAACATATCCGCCGCTCACGTTAATTATCTCGCCCGTTATGTAGTCGGACTCACGCGAGCACAAAAAATTTACGGCTTCGGCAACTTCGTAAGGCTCGCCGAAACGTGCAAGCGCAATGTCAGACGCAACAAGTTTTTCGGTTTCTTCGTCAAAGGCGCACATATCGGTGTGAATTGCACCCGGCGCAACCGCATTAACGTTTATGTTAGACGGTCCGACCTCTTTTGCAAGCGCTTTTGTAAGACCTATAATTCCTGCTTTTGCCGCAGAATAATGCACTTCGCAAGACGCTCCGCAAAGTCCCCACACAGACGAAATGTTTACGATTTTTCCTCTTTTTTTATTTATCATAAACGGCAAAACTGCTTTAATCATATTATAAGCGCCCGTAAGATTTACATTAATCATTTTGTTCCAGTCATCAAACGAGATATCCGAAAAAACCTTCTGCTCGCTGATTCCGGCGTTGTTTACAAGAACGTCTGCCGAGCCGTATAAATCTTTTGCTTTTTGTGCAAGCATTTCGCACTCTTTCGGGTTTGAAACATCGGCTTTTACGATTTCGCATACTCCGCCGTTTTTTAAAATCTCATCGCGCACATCTTCGGCACACGATTTATTGTTGTTGTAATTTATGATAACATTAAATTTTTCGGAAAGTTTTATCGCACACGCCCTGCCTATTCCGCGCGATGCGCCCGTTACAATTGCGGTCTGAACCATTTTATTCTTCCTCCGACTCCAAAAGTCTTGACAAAACATAAAGATAATCGGAAATTCTGTTTAAAAACGACGCCAAATCCCTGCGGTTTATTTCCGATTTGTAAAAAATCCTTTCTGCTCTTCTTGCGGTTGTACGGCAAAAATCAACAAACGATGCGGCTTTTTTTGTGACAAACGAAAACGAAAACGCACCGCTCTCGTTTTTTGTTATAAAATCTTCAAAATAATTCGTAAATCCTTCCATATCGCTGAGTTTTGCGCCTGCAATCTGCGCATTAAACGCAAAAAGCGCCTCCTGGCAGTTTGCTATTTCATCTTTATATTTTTTGATTGTTACAAAGGAATTTGCAACGGAAAGCGCGCTTAAAAGCTCGTCAACGGTTCCTATAAGTTCAAGACGCACGTCTGTTTTTGCAACTCTTATGCCGATTAAATCAGTCTTTCCGCCGTCGCCCGTTTTTGTTGTTATGCCCATTATTTTCCGCCTCTTTTTATATCGTCAATATATTTCTTGTAAAGCTGCTCGTTTTTGTTATTTCCCGCATTATAGTAAACCCTGTTTTTTATTTTATCGGGAAGATACTGCTGGGGAACATAAGAATTTTTGTAGTTGTGCGGATATTTATATTCCACTCCCCTGCCCATCTTTTTCGCTCCGCCGTAATGCGAATCTTTAAGATGCACAGGCACTTCGCCGGTGTCGATTGATTTTATGTCTGCCATTGCCGCATCTATCGCACATATTGCGGAATTTGATTTTGGCGAATTTGCGAGAAATATTACGGCTTCTGCAAGTGGAATTCTCGCTTCGGGAAGACCGAGCTGCAGAGCCGAATCAACACACGCTTTTGCAACGACAACCGCATTGGGATTTGCAAGACCGATATCCTCCGACGCAACAACTAAGAGCCTTCTGCATGCGGTAATCAAATCGCCCCCGTCCAAAAGACGCGCAAGATAATAAATCGCCGCATCGGCATCGCTGCCTCTTATTGACTTTTGAAATGCGCTTATAACGTCGTAATGATTATCGCCGTTTTTATCGTGTGCAAAAGATGAAAGCTGAGTGCAGTCCTCGGCAATATCGATTGTAACGGTGATGTCGCTGCTGTAATTGTAAAGCTGAGATTTAACGCACATTTCAAGCGCATTGAGCGCCCTTCTTACATCGCCGCCGCACGTTAAGGCAATGTGGGACGCAGCCTCTTCTTCGATTTTTATGTTTTTATCCTCATATTCACTGTTTAAAACGTCAACACCGCGTTTTATTGTTTTAAGTATTTCGTCAGAATCAACACTTTTAAATTCAAGCACCACAGAGCGTGACAAAATAGCATTGTATATGTAAAAATAAGGATTTTCCGTTGTGCTTGCAATAAGCGTTATGCTTCCGTTTTCAATATAATCGAGAAGTGACTGCTGCTGTTTTTTGTTAAAATTCTGAATTTCATCAAGGTATAAAAGTATGGAATTTCCGCCCTCGGTATGCGCTGCAATGTCGCGTATATCTTTAATTGACGCAGTTGTTGCGTTCAACTTAAAAAAGTCTTTT
>CABUQL010000173.1 GCA_902493665.1 uncultured Eubacteriales bacterium | reverse complement strand
CCGACTTAACAAGTTCTTCGCTCTGTGCAGTATCTGCTGCCTCGTCAATTTTTGTGTCGGAATTTGTTTCGTCCGATGCTGCGTCTTTATTTTTCTCATCTTTGTTTGTGTCTTCTTTAACGGCATCTGTTTTTTCTGCCGTTGCAGTTGTCATAACTCTTACGGTCATTGTGTAACCGCCGGTGAAATCTATGTCGGCGTTAAATCCGCCAAAAGCAACCAATGCGACAATTCCGGCAATAATGATAACCGCTGATATTATAAAAAATATATTTCTTTTTCCTACGAAATCAAACATTTTTGCCCCTCCTTACGCACTGTATAATTTTGAATTTTTAATATTGAAGCCGATAAGCTGCTTCAAAAGGAACTTTGTAACCGTAATAGCAGTAAACATACTTACTACAGTACCGATGAAAAGTGTAACGGCAAAGCCTTTGATGCTTCCTGTTCCGAAGAAGTAAAGCACAACTGCCGCAATAAGCGTTGTGATGTTAGCATCGATAATTGCCGAGAACGCTCTTCTGAATCCTGCTTCAACAGAAGCACGAAGCGTTTTTCCGAGTCTTAACTCGTCTTTAATTCTCTCGAATATAATAACGTTTGCGTCAACCGCGGTACCTATTGTAAGGATAATACCTGCAATACCCGGAAGCGTAAGGTTAAGTCTGAAATATCCCAAAATCATTGCAACGATTGTGATGTATGCAACAAGTGCAATGTCTGCGATAAATCCGCACATTCTGTAGAAAACAATCATAAAGAGCATTACAAGAATAATACCGATAAGCCCTGCTTTCATACTTCTTGAAAGTGCTTCTTCACCAAGCTGAGCTCCGATTGTTCTGCTTTCAACAACCTTAAGTGCAAACGGAAGCTGACCAGACTGAATCTGGCTTGCCAAAGTGTTTGCTTCTTCAGCGGTAAAGTTTCCTGTTATGCGGCATTCCGCACTGTCAATAACAGTTGATACGGAAGGCTGCGAAACGAGAGTTTGATCGAGATAAATTGCTATATAGTTTTCGCCGTTTGAGTAATCTTTAACTCTTGCGGTAGCTTCTGCAAATTTCTTTTTACCCGAATTTGTAAGTTCGAGTTTTACCTGATATCCTTTTGTTCCCGATTCGTCTAACGTGTCGTAAGATGCAGATGCTTTTTTAACATCGCTTCCGCCCTCTAAGATAACGTTTCCGTCTTTATCGCGGAACTGAAGTTTTGCGGTTGAACCGAGAAGCTCGATAGCCGACTGTGTATCCATAACGGCAGGGATTTCAACTCTTACTCTTCTGTCGCCCTGTTTTGAAGTTGTAGCTTCAAAATACCCCTGTGAATCAAGACGGTTTCTTAAAACCGCTTCAACGGAATCAAGGTCTGAAGAAGTAACTGCGCCGTCTGTATCGGCTTCAAAAAGTATCATGGCGCCGCCCGCCAAGTCCATACCTTTTTTTATGCCGTGTTCGCTGTCCATTACATTTGTAATCTTATAGTTACCGATTTCAAGACCGAACGCAGCAATATAAGCACAAAATGCAATAATCAAAACCACAATGCTGAATTTTGCTATGCTTTTTGATTTCATTTTTTTTCCTCCTTTTTAACAATACCTAATTATTATATCGCTAATTCTTAACATAGTCAACATTTTTTTAACATTTTCTTGCCATTTATATATAATTTTTTTGCATATTGTTGACGATTTATCTGTATTTTTTCTTTGTTGACATATAAGCGTCATATGTGATAATATTAAATTACAAAATATGCACAGAGGAGATAACGTGAAAGCTCCTTTCCCGTTAGCCTCCGGCGGAATTTAGCTGCCCGTGCGAATTTTTCGCCCAACGGCGGAACGGAGATTTTTATGGAATATTTTATATCTGCTTTAATGAAGGTTTCTGTCAACATTGCGTTTGCAATTGTTACGGCAATTGTGGGATTCTCGCTTATAAAGCTTATAATGCACCTGTTTTTAAAGTCACGTCTTTACAAAAAAATGGAGGACAGCACTGCCGCATTTACAAAAAGCCTTTTGTCGATAACCCTTAAAATTCTTCTTATTTTCATACTTGCGGCAATGGTCGGAATTCCGACTGCGTCGCTTATTGCACTTTTGGGGTCTGCCGGTCTTGCAATAGGACTTGCACTTCAGGGAAGTCTTTCAAATTTTGCCGGCGGATTTATGATTCTTCTTTTTAAGCCGTTTAAAGTCGGTGATTTTATAAGCATATCGGACAGTATAAGCGGTACGGTTACGGATATCAGTATTTTTTATACAACGCTCAAAACGCCTGACAATAAAAAAATTGTAATTCCGAACGGTCAGGTTTCAAATGCCGCGGTAACAAATACGACAGCCCTTGAAAAAAGAAGGGTTGACGTAGAATTTTGCGTATCGTACGGCAGTGATATTTCGACAGTTAAAGAGGTTCTTATAAACTCGCTCAAAGACAATCCGCTCGTTTTGCACGACCCCGAACCGTTTGCCGGAATGATAAGAATGGACGACAGCTGTCTTGTATTTTCTCTTAAAGTATGGTGTGAAACATCAAACTATTGGGACACCTTCTTTTCGGTATCGGAAAACGGAAAGGAAGCACTTGACAAAGCAAATATTGAAATCCCCTATCCAAAGCTTGATGTTAATATTTCAAAATAAAAAACATTTGTGCTTGATTTATTATGTAATTCCTTTATATATATAATGTAAAAAAATTTTTGTTTTAGCAAAATTTTAATTTAATGCAATTCGTCAAAACTATGCAAAGCTTTTTTGCATAGTTTTTTTGCGCACAAAAATATTATTATTCTTCACGTTTTTTGGAAAAAATATCAATATTATTCACATTTTTTGTTATTTAAGTCTCTTTTTTATCTTTAAACTTGACTTTTATTTTTAATTACTTTATCATTAAAATGTACCAATTTGATTTTAAAAAAGGAGAGAAAAAGATGAAAAAGCTTATTTGTTTTCTACTTTGCATGGTAATGGTTATGACAACATTTTTAACTGTCCCCATCATTGCACAGGCAGATGCAAAAACCATCACCTTTGATGATTTGACGGAATTTAAAGACAATACCGATTATCTCAGAGGCGGCGCATACAACGGCGCAGTTACAATTTCAAGCGAACAGGATCACACAACAGGCACGGGAAAGAGCCTTAAGCTCGACGGAAGAACCGAATGGTTCCACAGAATAAAGCTTAAAAACCTTCTTACTAAAGATATGCTCGGCAAAAAAGTTACCGTTTCTTACTGGGCATTTTCACCCGTTGACACAAACCTTCTTATAGGCGTATACAGCGATGTGAACACTAAGTATGCAATGGACCCCTATGCATCAAAAGAATTTGATGTTAAAGCAAATACATGGACTTTGCTTTCACTCACTTTTGACAACAATGACGAGCTTGTATCACAGCTCGGTATTGCACAGGACAGAAAAGTTAAAGAAGTTACAAAGACATTTTATATTGACGATGTAACGGTTTCAACAGACGGAAGCACGGCTGCAGGTACAGGCACGGCAAAAACACCGTCTACACCTTCTGAAACTCCTTCTACACCTTCAACTCCGAGCGCAGGCACAAGAACTGAAAATCTTATCACTTTTGATAATTTAAACAGCATTTCCGAAGCTAAAATCGACGGCGGCGGCGGTGCAAGTGCCGGAAACTTTGAACTTTCAAACACAGTATTCAATGCTTCAAGCGGCGAAGGAAAGAGCCTTAAATTCTCCGGAAGAGTAAACTCTTATTCAAGAGCAAAATTTATGTCGGCTTTCGACGGTCTTTCACAGG
>CABUQL010000172.1 GCA_902493665.1 uncultured Eubacteriales bacterium | reverse complement strand
GAAACAATCCTCCCGCCCCTCCGCCTATAATGATAACGTCGTAATTTTTGGTATTCATAGCCACATTCTACCACACCCTATCGCATAAATCAATTTTTTTCAAAAATTCCTCCCCGACAAAGCGCAATCGCTTCTCTTGTTAAATTCTTGTCTAATACTTTACGAAAACCTACAATTTTTGGGGAAATATCTCAAAACGCTTGTCAACCCCGCGAAATTAGTGTATCATATCACTTGCTTTGGAGGCATAGCCCAGTTGGTTAGAGCGCTACGTTGACATCGTAGAGGTCATAAGTTCGAGTCTTATTGTCTCCACCACACGATAACCATCCGCACCTGTCGCACTTACAGGAGCGGATGTTTTATTTTTATCATGCGTTTTGTAGTTTATTGGTAAACACAAATCTTTGTTTCTTTTTATCCCATATCTAACAAAAAAATGAACATTATGTTCATCAACCGTGATGTCGAGCACTTGTTTTGTTCTGCTTCCGCGATTTATGGGTATCTCGCATTTGCTAAAAAAATGTCCCCGTTGATCGTCTGGATCATCGGGGACGTAATGTGAATATTTATAATAAATTTCTATCTTATCGTCATAAGCGATTATTTTTTCGATTAAGTTGTTCAAGAGTATTTTGGGCGAGGCTCTTAATGATTTCCGCAGATATTTTTCTACCTCATCTTGTGATAATTCAAGTGATAATTTGTTTTCTTCATTCGCTATCTCTTTTTCCAAGTCGGCTTTATCGTTTTCAAGTTTAGTCAGTCTTTCTTTTGTGCTTGTGGTAATAATGCCTTCTTGTAGTGCAACCAATAAATTGTCTATCGATTTTTTAGTGTCATTCAATCGAGATTTCAGTCCAATCAGTATTGATTCGTCTATTTGTTTCTTTTTGTGCACTTCAATGATTTTGTTGACTAGCAACTCGATATTTTCGTCTGTCGCGAACACTTTTAATGTCGTTTCAAACACAAATTTGTCCAGCTTATCTTGTCTAAACACTCGTATATTACATATATGGTCTTTTCGGCCGGAGCATTTGTAATAGTGAAAACGCTTGCCGCTTTGAGATGTTGATGCATCAGCGTGCATCGGACGTTCGCAATAGCCGCAAAACACTTTTGCTTTTAGCCACAAATCCACATCTTTACATTTTCTCCCTAATTTATATGTTGCCAATCGTTTTTGTATTGAATAGAACAAATCTTCGCTGATAATCGGCGGATATATGTTTTTATATTCCACGCCCATATATTTAGTAATTCCTATATATTTCTCGTTTCGCAACAATCTATAAAGTGTAGGCTTGACAAATTCGCCACCTTTGTATCTGTATCCTCGTGCGTTCAATTCGTCAATAATGTCCGGAAGAATTTTTCCATTGTTGTATTCTTGAAATACGTAACGAACGATTTCGGCTTGTTCATTGTTGATAACGATATGTTTATCGACGACATTATATCCATATGTTATGCCACCACCGCAAAACAGTCCTTTATCGCGACTTTCTGCAAGCCCGCGACGTATTTTTTGTGATAATTCGGCAGAGTAGTATTCAGCCAAGCCTATATACATATTTTCGAGCAAAATACCGTCCAAGTTTTTGCTTCCGTCTATATTTGTTGATGTGCGTTGCGTTGCTGATATTAGATTTTTTCCGTTTTTTATCAATTTTTGCTTGTTGATTGCAATTTCGATTGAATTGCGACCGAATCTGTCTATCGCATATACAAGCACAATATCCCAAGCGGTTGTACGTTCGGAATCCGCCAACATTTTTTGGAAAGCGGGTCTATTATCATTTGTACCCGTTGTTGCTCTATCTATATATTCGCCTAATATTGATAACCCGTTTTTTTCTGCGTATTTGTAACACTCGTGTAGTTGCCCTTCGATAGATTGTTCGGTTTGTCGCTCGCACGAGTATCTCGCATAGATGACTGCACCTTTCATTTTGATATAACCTCCGTGTTTTGAAATCGTTTTTATCATAGCGAATTAGAATTGGAAGCGTAACATACTCACCCGGTACTCTTTCTCGTTTTTGTGGTCATTTTCCAAGACTGAGCCGTACTCTTCCAAGACTTTTCCGTTATTTTTTGTACTGCGAACTTATAAATTCGCTTGCCGAAACCAATTTCGACAGCATCGAAACATCAGAAAAGAATGCGGCTGGTCAAGGAAACAGAAAACTAATATTGTTTTGGGCTTCTTTATATGGTTTTCAATATTAGTTTTCCCTTGACAACAAATGATTTTCTGATACTCTCACAAAACGAAACGCAAAATGACATTTAGTACGGTTTAGCCGAGAAAAAGTACGGCTGAGTCTTGATTGATGACCTGATTTGTCGGTTTTATATCCAGTTTTGTCCTTGTCAGTATGTTACGAACGGCAAATTATTTGTGTATAGTAAAAGAAATAACGGAGGTGATGACCTATGAAAGAAGTCAAAGGCGACACAAGCATTTTGTATATTGAAACTTTTATAAACGGCTACCCAATTGTGAGCGAAATGCCAGACGAGTTTGTGCTTGTGCTTGCCAAAGAATTGTGTGAAATGATTGCTTGGGATTCAAAAGAATGAGAAATCTCGTAGTCGTGTACCATAAATGTCGCATAACGATTAATGTCAAAAATTTCTTATGAAAACCCGTTGACTTTTGTTTTTGAATGGCTATAATGAAAATTGCAAAACGCAATAAATGTTGCATATTGTAAAAGGGGTATACAATGCAAGTAAAAAACAAAGAAACGATAGATAAGATTTTGAACATACTCAACGAGAGTTTGCGTGAGAACAACGGCACTCCGTCTATATACGAAATTGCCGACGCGATAAACGTAAATCCTTCCACGGTCAGCAGATATATCAACTATTTGGTTTCCGAAGGCATAATCGAGAGAAAAGGCAAACATTGCAATCTCACTACATCGAAGTTTGCCAAAACGATGTCCAACGTAACGGCTTGCCCGATTGTCGGCGACATTGCTTGCGGCTCTCCGATACTTGCGGAAGAAAATATAGAATCGTATGTATCAATCTCTACAGAGTTCTTCGGTCCCGGAGAGTACTTCATACTGAAAGCGAAAGGCGAAAGTATGATAAATGCAGGCGTAAACGACGGAGATTTGGTTGTTATACGCAAACAAGACACTGCAAACGAAGGACAAATAGTAGTTGCACTCACGGATGACGGAGAGGCTACGTTAAAGCGATATTTTTTGGATAAAAAGCACAAACTAATAAGGCTGCATCCCGAAAACGATGCAC
Source organism: uncultured Eubacteriales bacterium (assembly GCA_902493665.1). Lineage (GTDB taxonomy): Bacteria > Bacillota > Clostridia > UMGS1810 > UMGS1810 > SIG430. The sequence continues at coordinate 529 of CABUQL010000172.1, read as the reverse complement.
TTCAAGATATGTTCTACAAGAACATTCAAATTCAAGGCATAGCCGTAAAAGTAATAAAGGACTTGGTATAAAGGAGCAATATGGAAAAACAACGGACTTATCTTTGCATAGATATGAAATCATTCTTCGCATCGGTTGAATGTGCGGAACGTGGGTTAAGTCCGTTTGAAACAAACCTTGTCGTTGCAGACGAATCTCGCGGAAAAGGTGCTATAACTTTGGCAATTACTCCAAAGATGAAAGCGCTCGGAGTCAGAAATCGTTGCAGACTGTTTGAAATCCCTAAAAATATAGATTATATTATTGCACTCCCTCACATGAGTTTGTATATCAAATACTGCGCAGACATTTTTGATATATATCTCGATTATTTCTCGCCGGACGATATACATCAATACTCTATTGACGAGGCTTTTATAGACGTTACGGACTACTTGTCTATTTACAAACTGGAACCAAAGCAACTCGCAAAGAAAATCATAAATGAGATAGCCGAGCGCACGCATATTCCTGCGACTTGCGGTATAGG
>CABUQL010000171.1 GCA_902493665.1 uncultured Eubacteriales bacterium | reverse complement strand
TGCAACTGTGTTTTCAATCTGGATTTCAACCGTTGTGCCGTTAAGCTCGCCAGTTGCGGTGTTTGTATCGTTATTCCACGAAACTTTTGCACCGAGCGCCTCAAATATCGCTCTTACCGGAACAAGCGTTCTGTCGTTTACAAGAACAGGCGGCTGGTCCATTGTAAGATTCTGCCCGTTGATTGTTACTTTAATATCATCTTCGGCAAATGCAGTTTGAAATACAAAAGATGAAATAAGAAGTGCAATTGTAAGTACCAAACATAAAATTTTCTTCATTCTTTTCTCTCCTTTTTAAGTTATTGATTTCAACAAAATCTCAGGCAGTTTTGCCTTGATTTCAGATGTCTGACAACAAAAATCAAACACCTTTTTTAACGTCTTTGTTTGTACACTTATATAATACCACATCTACTGCGAGTTGTACAACAACCTTAAATTGAGTTATTGCGGCAAAAATATCCAAAAATATCAACTGAAGTTAAATTTACGGGTTTTTGCATATTAATTTACAAATTTTTGCCGATTACAGTTCATATACATAAAATTTGAGCGGCAAGAAGTGTTTTTTCGAGCAGATTACTTTTTATAGCGGATTTCTGATTTTTTTTAAAATATCTGTATTTTTTACTTTTATATATTGAGTAAAACAAAATGTTATGATATAATTTATTATCAATCAATAAATTATTAATTTGTGAGGTGAATTAATGAGAAGTCCTGCTTATAAAGAAGAAAAAAAGAAGGAAATTATGGAGAAATGCTTCGAGTGTTACTGCGACAACGGTCTGCGTGACACGGGAATAAAAGAGCTCGGCAAATACTGCAATATGACCTCGGCAAATCTTTATGCATATTTTGACGGCGTAGACGATCTTATAGTTCAGTCAACAGCTTACTGCATGGCAAAGGTTGAAGATGATTTTATGGCTCTTGCTCCGAAAAGTCCTGAAGATATTTTGCGGTTTATAGACGAAATCCCCTACTGGACCGCAAAAAATCACGGCAAAAAATACCGTCTTATGTATCAGGTTTATATGCATCCCAAATACGCCGAACACGGCAAAAAATTTGTTAACGGCGTAAGCAAAAGATACACCGAGTATGCAAAGCAATTATCGCAAACGCTTAAAATGCCCGCCGATATCCTTTCGGGATTTATATTTACATTTGTTCGTGCGGCGGTACATTTTGCACTTTTTGAAGATGAGTACTACTTAAAAATGAAAATGCAGTCGCATAAGCTTGACTCAAAAAATCCTTCTGTAAAGATTACTGCGACGGGCGGAACAGATCTTCAAAAATGGAACAAGTCGGTTTTGCTTAATGCGGTTGCGGACGAAGATTTATATTCTTATAACTCACAAAACAAGCTTAGGCACACGGGAGTCGAACCCGATATGTCCTGTAATTAAAAATCGCCATCTTTTTGAACCGTTGTCCTTACAAGGCACAAATCCTTTCTTCGTCTTTACGCGGGCAGAAAAGCAAAAATTTTCCTAAATTAGAGATCAAAGAGTTTGAAAATAGCAAATTTTTTATAGGGCAAGGAAAAAGCGGAATAAATCCTTTGCGGATTTACGAGCATTTTGACGAAGTATTATGAGAAATTTGCCTTTATAAACCATATTGTGTTTGGCTCTCTAGTGCCTTATCAAACGTTTTTAAATGTTGCAATAACATTAAACTCCCCGTCTTTATCGCTTATTTTTAAAAATCCGCCGTTTCGTTTAAGCATTGCTCCCGAACTCTTAATTCCCAGTCCCTCTCCGCTGTGCTTTTCGGAAATATAATTTCCGTTTTCATCTTTTTGAGGAACCGTTTCATAATCGTTTTTAATATTTACGCAAAGCTGGCTGTTATGCTGAGTTATTTTAACGCTGATAAAGCTTTTTGCGGCATCAAGGCCGTTTTCCAAAAGGTTTGAAAGCATAACACAAAACAAAGCTTCATCACAGACAAGTTTTTCGGGCATTTGAATATTTGCCGAAAATTTTATATCCTTTTTCTGCGCCAAATTAAGATAATTTACAAGCACCGCATTAATAAGTGTGTTTTTACAAAAAGTTATTGTTTTGTTGAGGTTCATTTCTTTTAATTCATTATTCAATATTTCTTTTACCGAATTTATATCGCCTTCATCAAGACAGTTTAAAATAAGCATATCGCGGTGTCTTGTATCGTGACGGAATATCTTCTGCGCTTCCTCTTTTTCAAGGTAAAACTCATATTGCTTTTTTTGGAGCGCTATTTGCTCTTTAAGCCTTTGCGAAAGCTTATCTCTTTCCATGGAATCAAAAACCGTTTTAAATGTATAAAACATTAATATATAAACAAAAAGCATAAGAATATGTATTACAAAAAGCACAAGATAATTTCTCTTATATCCGAAAATCGGGCTGAAAGTGAAATTTACGGCACTCAAAAGCAAAATAAAAAGCATCGGTATAAAGGTAAATATCCACCAGTTAACGTCAAGTTTTTCCATTATCATTTTGTGTTTTACTTTAAGATACTTGTTGTATAAAACAAAGTATCCGCAAAAAAGAAAAAATCTGAAAAATGTAAGAAAATAATAGTTTTTAAATGTAATGTCATCAATAAAAATCGAAAAACTCGAAATGATGTCATATACGTTGATCCACAGCCAGAAGTTAAAAACCGTCTGCGGAATTTTATCTTTTGTGATACACAAAACAAGTACAAAATACGGAATACCGATTGTAAAAAGTATTACGTTTCTTAAAACCGTTTCACCGTATTTTAAGCAAATATATGAATTTATTGCAAGGCAAAAAAGGGTTACAATGCCAAACCATGTGTAAGACTTCTTTGCGCTCAGGCGATAATTCATCATTGAGTATCCGTCCAAAACACATATAAAAAGGGTAACGATAAGAGCCGTTAAATTCTTTGTGTCACTCATTTTCTTCCCTCCGCATCAAAAACATAATCAAAATATGCCTTTTTGGCGCTTTGAAGATATGTTCTCGATATTTTCATCCTTTTTTTATCCGTCAGACAAAACACATCTCCGTCTATACTGTCGATATATTCGATATTTACAAGATAGCTCTTATGGCATCTTAAAAATCCGTGATTTAAAAGATATGTTTCAAAATCCGTAAGTTTTCCGGGCACTTCTGTTTTCCGATAATACAAAAATCACTTTTCTTAAGTTACTTTCAAGATATTCAATGTTTGACAAAAGTATTTTTGTTTCTGTCGAACGGTACATAACCGTAACGTATTCTTTCTTTTTCTGTTTTGATAAAAGTCTTACCATGCACTCTTTTACAAGTGCGGGATTTACGGGCTTTAAAAGATAATCAAATGCCAAAACACGATAGCTTGCCACGCCGAATTCTTCGCTCGACGAAACAAAAACAATCGGCGTATGCGAGTCTGTCTGCCTTATTAATGAAGCAGTCTCTATTCCGTTTATTTCCGGCATAAGTATATCCAAAATAATGAGGTCGTACGGAAAAATTGCATGGCTTTTAACAAGCTCTTTTCCGCTTTCAAACTCGTCTGCCGAAAAGTTTTTTATAACCGAATTTAATGCGTCAAAAGTACTTTTTCTGTCTTCTTTTACATCGTCGCAGATTGCAATTCTCATAAGCATTTCTCCATTCCGCCAAAAAGCGCCGTTATAAAAAGTAAATAATCTTACGTTTAAAACAGACACGTATGCCGTGGCTATTTATTTAATGAAAACTGTTTCGGCGTTTTGCCGGTCATTTTTTTAAACTGCCTTATAAAATAATAGACATCGTTATATCCCAGCATTTCGGCAACCTCCGACACAAGATGCCCCT
>CABUQL010000170.1 GCA_902493665.1 uncultured Eubacteriales bacterium | reverse complement strand
GAAAAAGACGGACAGAAATATCTTTTTATAGATACTGCCGGAATGAGAAAAAAAGGCAAGATAGACGAAAACATCGAACGCTACAGCGTTATACGTTCGCTTGCCGCAGTAGACAGAAGCGATGTTGTTTTAACGCTTATAGACGCATCAGAGGGCGTAACCGAGCAGGATTCAAAAATTGCGGGATATGCGCATAATGAGGGCAAAGCAAGCATAATTGTTGTTAATAAGTGGGATGTTGTTGAAAAAGAAACAAACACGATGAAAAACTTTAAAAACGACATTTTAAACGGACTTCCGTTTATGCAGTATGCACCGTCGGAATTTATATCGGCAAAAACGGGTGCGAGAATAGATAAGCTTTTTGAAAAAATAAAGTTTGTTAATATGCAAAATTCAATGCGTATTTCAACAGGTGTTTTAAACGACATTTTAAACGATGCGGTAACTAAGGTTCAGCCGCCGTCGGACAAGGGAAAAAGACTTAAAATTTACTATATCACACAGGCGAGCACAAGGCCGCCTACGTTTATTCTGTTTGTCAATAACAAAGAACTTGCACATTTTTCGTATGTACGCTATATTGAAAATCAAATCCGTGACGCTTTCGGACTTTCCGGAACGCCGATAAGATTTATAGTAAGAGAGAGAGGCGAAAAAAATGACTAGTTTTGTTGTTTTTCTAAGCGCCGCAGCTGCATATCTTCTGGGAAGCATAAACACGGCCATATTGGTCGGAAAGTGTATGAAAAACATTGATATAAGAGATTACGGCAGTAAAAACGCCGGAACGACAAACGCCCTCAGGGTTTTGGGAAAAAAAGCCGCTGCAATTGTTGCACTCGGCGATGCGGTTAAAGGCGTTATAGCGGTTTTGGTATCGATGCTTTTGTGCGAAATATTTAACGTATCATCAAAAACGGCACTTTATGCAGCAGGACTTTTTGCGGTTCTGGGACACAATTTTCCGCTTTATTTTAAGTTTAAGGGCGGAAAAGGAGTGCTTACGTCAATTGTTACTGTTATAATGCTTGACCCGTTTGTGGGCACGATTACGCTTTTATTTGCGGTTTTGGTGATTGCACTTACAAGATACGTTTCATTAGGCTCATGCCTGGGAGCAGTTCTTCTTGTGATTTTATCGCTTGTTTTCAGAATACATGATGTATATTTTGTTGTTTTGTGCTTTATTTTAGCCTTTTTGGTTCTTGTAAGGCACAAGCAGAACATTAAAAGACTTATTTCGGGCACGGAATCAAAACTCGGTGCAAAAAATAAAACTAATCAATAAAATCAACAGATTGCCGATTTAATTTTACATATTTTTTTCTGATTGGAGAAATGTTTATGAAAAATATTGCAGTTATCGGCTCCGGAGGCTGGGGCTGTGCCGCATCTTCGCTTTTAAACGACAACGGATGCAACGTGACATTGTGGTCGTGGAAAAAAGAAGAAAGCGAAGCAATAAAGCGTGACGGCGAAAACAAAGAATTTTTGCCGGGAATAAAAATTAGCGAAAGAATCAACCTTACAAGTGACATATCATGCGTAAAAGACAAGGATTTAATCGTTCTTGCATCGCCAGCAAAGGCAGTGAGAAGCACCGCAAAGCAGATGGCGACGTATATATCAGTGCATTGTAATACTTTCAAAAGGCATTGAGGACAAAACATTAAAAACGCTTGCCGAAGTTGTTAAAGAAGAAATTCCGAATTGCCGAACCGCAGTTTTGTCGGGACCGTCGCATGCAGAAGAAGTTGGGAAAAAAATCCCCACCGCATGTGTTGTTGCGTGCGAAGATATAAATATATCAAAAAAAATACAGGAAGCGTTTATGTGTGACGCATTCAGGGTATACACAAGTGATGACGTGCTCGGCGTTGAAATAGGCGGTGCGCTTAAAAACGTTATTGCGCTCTGTGCCGGAATTGTTGACGGCATAGGATTCGGCGATAACACAAAGGCGGCGCTTATAACAAGAGGAATAAAAGAAATATCGCGTCTCGGAATAAAAATGGGCGCAAAGGCGGAAACGTTTTACGGACTTGCCGGAATAGGCGATTTAATAGTAACCTGCACGAGTATGCATTCAAGAAACCGACGTGCCGGAATACTCATAGGCGAGGGATATTCTCTTTCTGAGGCGCTCGACAAAGTGCATACGGTTGTTGAAGGCGTGTATTCGTCAACGGCGGCTTATGAGCTTTCTAAAAAATACGACGTTGAAATGCCGATTATAACAGAAGCATATAACGTACTTTTTAATGATAAAAACCCAAGACAGGCGCTTTTGGAGCTCATGAAAAGGGATAAAAAAGATGAAATAGTCTGAAAGAATCAGGTAACAATATACATATGAAAAAGCATATTTTATTAAAGGCGTGTTATTTTGCGCCAAACATATAAAGGAGAATTTACAATGATTAAACTTGATTGCTCAAAGATTTCAAAATTTGTAAGTGATGAAGAAATTGCAAATATGAAATCGACAGTTGAAAGTGCTGTAAAAACACTTGAAGAAAAAACAGGTGCGGGAAATGACTTTTTAGGCTGGCTTGACCTTCCCGTAAATTATGACAAAAAAGAGTTTGAGAGAGTGAAAAAGTGCGCAGAAAAAATTAAAAGCGATTCCGATTACCTTATAGTTATCGGTATCGGCGGTTCATACCTTGGTGCAAAAGCGGCTATTGATATGCTCACATCGAGCTTTTATAATCTTGAGTGCAAAAGCAAAAGAAAAACACCGAGAGTTATTTTTGCCGGAAACAGCATAAGCTCAAGCTATCTTGCAGACCTTATCGACCTTGTAAGCGATAAAGATTTTTCCGTAAATGTTATTTCAAAGTCGGGCACAACAACAGAACCGGCGCTCGCTTTTAGAATTTTTAAAGAACTTTTGGAGAAAAAGTACGGCAAAGAAGGCGCAAAGGGCAGAATTTATGCTACAACCGATAAAGCAAAGGGAACACTTAAAGGTCTTTCCGATGAAGAAGGATACGAAACATTTGTCATTCCCGATGATGTCGGCGGAAGATTTTCGGTGCTTACACCTGTAGGACTTTTACCGATTGCCGCTTGCGGTATTGATATCGACGAAGTTATGAAAGGTGCAGCAGACGCAAGGGAAGAATACAAGAAAAATTACGAAGAAAACGATTGCTATAAATATGCAGCCGTAAGAAACATACTTTTGCGCAAGGGCAAACAGGTTGAAATCATGGTTAATTACGAACCTTGCATGCAGTATTTTTCAGAGTGGTGGAAACAGCTGTACGGTGAAAGCGAAGGAAAAGACAACAGAGGTTTGTTCCCTGCATCCGTAGGATTTTCAACCGACCTTCATTCAATGGGACAGTATATTCAGGACGGCGCAAGAATAATGTTTGAAACAGTTTTAAACGTTGAAGAGCCGAAACGCGATATCACAATAGATGAAGTTGAAGGCAATATAGACGGACTTAATTTCCTTGCAGGAAAAACAGTAGGTTTTGTAAATAAAAAAGCATTTGAAGGAACGCTGCTCGCTCATACTGACGGAAACGTACCGAATATGGTTATAAACATTCCGAAAATTGACGCTTACAATTTCGGAAATCTCGTTTATTTCTTTGAAAAAGCGTGCGGAGTAAGCGGATATATTCTTGCGGTAAATCCGTTTAATCAGCCGGGTGTTGAAGCGTATAAGAAAAATATGTTTGCACTTTTGGGCAAACCGGGTTACGAAGATATGAAATCGGAACTTGAAGCAAGATTATAATAAATTTTTGTGATTAAAAAAGCCGGGCAAAACAATGACCGGCTTTTTTAGTGCGCACTTTTAGCTT
>CABUQL010000169.1 GCA_902493665.1 uncultured Eubacteriales bacterium | reverse complement strand
TTAATATTCATGGCGATACATCTGCGCTTACGGATTCAAACGGCGAAATTGTGCTTGATTACCGCTACGATGCGTTCGGAAATCAGCTTAAGTCAAACGAAAACGATACAAACCCGTTCCGCTATAACGGTGAGTATTTCGATGAAGAAACGGGCTTTGTGTATCTCCGTAACCGCTATTATGACCCGTCAATCGGAAGGTTTATAACAGAAGATCCCCATTGGAATGTCAATAATATGATATATGGGGATGAAGAAAAAACTACACACAGTCATCTTGAAAATTCTAATGATGACGTTAAACCTTTTGAAAGCCAAGAAGATAATAATTCTGAGAATGAAGAGATTAACAATAAAATAAATGAATTTGGTAATGAGCCGAATGAAAAGGTATTAGAATCACAGTACACATTGAAAATACCTTCATCAGATGCTATAACCCAAGCAAGCAACTTGTATGTTTATTGTAAAAACAACCCAATAGGACTTAAGGATAAAAATGGGGAAGTAGCAGGGGTGGATGATTGTTTATTTATAGCTGGAATGATTGTAACTACAGTAGTAGCAGTGTACGTTGCATCAAAATATCAAAAGCCAGCAAATGTTAATCGGAGAAAAGGCGCAGAAAATCGTGGACCGAATCCTAAGGCACCAGGCAAAAATGAGCAACATGGAGATTGCGAAAATCATTCTCAACGTCCAAAAGGTGGAACAAGAATGCCTTCTCCGCGAAGATAGGAGGTTGTGAGATGGTACAAAAAACATTAAAAAACAAAGTCACGTTATTTTATGAAAAAATGCCCCATCTTCATTCGGTATCAATTGATTTGTTTGTAAAAAGCGCTTCAAGATACGAAAATAAGATGTATTGCGGAACATCATATTTAATAAACAGATTGATTTACAAAAAAGCAAACTGCGAGCAAAACCAAAATCTCGGGAATGTGTTTAATGCGGTGACTTATAAAGAATTTGCACATTTTAATTTAAAAAGCGCTCCGAATTGCTTTAAGAAAAGCATTGATGCATTTTATGATGCGCTTACAGACAATGAGCAACTAAAAAAAGATTTTGAATGTGAAAAGAAACTTGCACTTGATAACATAATCAACAACGAAAGTGATTTACTAAATTGCTTTGAAAAGTTTGAGTTTTTAAACAATTCGCTTTCAATTCCGTATTTTGGTGAATACAATTCTCTTAAAAACGTTGAACTAAATGAACTTTTGCAGTTTAAAGATGAGCATTATACAGGCGAAAATATGTTTTTGATTATTTCGGGAAACATCACCGATGATGATATTTCTTATGTGCAAAGTGTATTTTCCGACGGATTTTTGACTAAGTGCCGTGAAACAAAAACAGAAAAAACAATGATACAAACCGGAAGATGCAAAACAATTTTTGATGAAGATGATTATATTGATGTGAAAATGGCATTTTCGGATAATTCGGGAAATGTTTCAAAAGAAAACGCGCTGGTGCTTTCTTCAATAATCGGCGGCGGGGATAATTCATATCTTAAAAAGAATTTTAAAAAACAAAAAATAGACGCTGATGTTTATTCGGAAGTAAATACATATTCGGATATTCTCATTTTAAATTTAAGCTGCAGTGTTGAAAACAAAAATGTTAAGAAGGCAATTTTAAGTATTTTTGACAGTCTTAAGCAGATAAAAAATAATGTCGGCGATAAAGAAATATCTTTAAATATTGAGTTTTTTATAAATGAACTTATTTATTTAAAAGATAATCCGCAAAAATTTAACGAAGAATTTTTCTGGGAGTATATTACATCAAAAAACATCTTTGATATTGATGAAAAAATTAAAAAATACAGGTCGGTAAATGCAGAATCATTAAGAAAATGCGCCGATGAGCTTTTTGATGAGAAAAATTTAAATGTTATAATTTTTGGAAATTGCAATTCTTTTGGTAAAAAGGATTTGCAGGAAAAGGCAAAAATATTGTAAAAGGGTTTTAAAAATGAAAAAAGTTTGTGCAGTGCTTGGTGTTGTAATTATTATAATGGGATTTTTCATGGTGAAAATGTCGAAAAAGATTAGCGTATATGAAAAAATGTTTTCAAAAAATGTTGTGAAGAGCAGTGCCAAAGTTATAAAAACCGATTATTCCGAGGTGCTCGATAAAGAATATGTTGACTCTTTGTTTTCGGCTAAAAATATGATATTAAATGATGATTCGGCGCTCAAGGCCGGCAAAACATTTATTGAGCTTTATTTTTCGCCGAGTGATGACGTAACGCTTGACTATACGGTTAAATACAACGAAAAATACAATGCGTATGTTGTTACAGGAAAAGTCAAAGGCGATTTTGTAATGGGCGGAGTATACAGTGTTGTTATTGATAAAGTAACGGGACGCCCGATGACGCTTTGGGCAGGTATATAAGAAGCATAAATCATGGAAAGGATCGTTTTTATGAAGAAGAAAACGTTTTTATATTCCGCAATTGTTTTTATACTTGTTATAGCCGGAGTTTTGTCGATGTTTTTAATTAACAATGGCCTTAACTTAAAATCTGTGGCGGGAACAATAATTGTAAGAGGAAAATCAGCAGATTCAAATTCATACGGATTAGTGCTTTTAAGGCTTCCCGATTTACGCGAAACGTCCCTTAATTTTGAAGGGAATAACGCTTGTTTTGCGGGGACAGACTCAAAATTTTTAATTGAAGATAAAAACGGCAAAGTGTTCTTATGCGACGGCAAAGACAAAAAAGAGATTTACCGCAGCAGAAATAATTTAATGACTTTTTCTGTTTCATATGTTGATGATATACATTTCAGCGTTGTTGATGACGGAAAGCTTATTAAGGTAAATGCGGAAAATGGAGAAAAAGAAACGGTAAGTGCAGGTGTTGATGCCGTTCATTCGTGGTCGGATGGCGGAAAAATTGTTTATTACAGTAAGTTTATAAATTCAAAGTCACACATAATTAAATATGATGTGTCTGGTGATAAGCAAACAGTAATTGCAATAGGAAGTAGTCCGCGCGTTTCAAAAAACGGGTCAGTAATTGCGTTTTTGTCTGAAGATAACAAGTATTTGACAATTAAGGATTTTAGTACAAATAAAGAATGGAAATACGAAAAAGATGTTTCATCATTTTGCCTTTCGCCCGACGGTAAATATCTTTTGACTTCGGAAACGGGAAAAGACGAAAGCCGCTTTTTGAAGGTTGTTGATTATAAAACAGAAAAATCAAAAGTTATTAAAAAAGATGTAAGCCAAAAATATGAGTTTGACTGGATTGAGTAAACAGATAATTTTGATTTGAAATGGGAGTTGTTAGATCCGGCAAGTGTTACTATCTCATATGGAAAAACTATTGATTGGCGGTGATATGATTGCGAATAGCATTTATGGCTTGTCTTGTTGCTTTGGTGATGTGTGTTTCTGCTTGTAATGGCAATCTAAAATATGAGGAGGGCAAAGATACTATTTGTTCTTACGGAAACGGAACTTATCAAGTGCTTCACCATGACGACGGTAAGCAGAAATTAAAACAGTTGATGAATTGTAAGTATAATCAGTGCGTTTTAACGCAAATAGATGCGTATAAAAACGCAGAAAATGATGCTTATTTTGTCGGAAAATATTATACACAAAAAGCATGGTGTAAACTTTCTGCTGACGATAATTGCTTATATTATTACGTTGAAAGCGACGCTGATAATGAGTTTGTAATGGTGTATTTAAATGATATGCAAAATGATAATCAAATCGTGATTTTATCATCATTTGATGAGTTCTCCGAAGAAGATAGAAAAATGTTTGACAGTATGCAGACCTAAAAAAATCAAGCGGAAAAGGCTATGTTACAACGTATGCATACGACGGCAATAACT
>CABUQL010000168.1 GCA_902493665.1 uncultured Eubacteriales bacterium | reverse complement strand
TTTTCTTTATATTCTTTTTTTGCATATCTCTGAAAAACAGGAAAAACTCGTCGCCGACGTAGCGTATCACATCGTCGCAGCTCCTTACATTTTTCTTTATTGTCTGTGCAACCGCCGAAAGCGCCGCATCGCCTGCAAGATGTCCGTATGTATCGTTTATCTTTTTAAAGTTGTCAACGTCAATCATTGCAAAAGCAAACTGACCGTTTAAATCTCTTAATTTATCATCAAAATATCTTCTGTTATACACGCCTGTAACAGGGTCTACATAAAGACGTCTGTTATGCGATGCAATCGCACTTAAAACCTCGTTTTTCTCGCCTGCCGAAAGAAGCGAATCATGGTCAACATACGACGCAAGCTCAAGAACATACGCTCTTTCTTCAATCACAATATATGATGCCGACACATTGTAAACCTGATTATCTACAATCTCTGTTTTTGTAATCGGCTTTTTCGTCTTTGCAACAATCGACGATATGCATTTGTCGCATCTTTTGTCTTTGTTCCATTCACTGTAACAGCGATACGGTTTTTCAATAACCCTTCCCGCCGCATCGCAGGTAAGCTCTATGCATGCATCAGGGTCTACAAGGCGCACAACCGTAAACATTCTTTTAAAATAATTTATAAGATCCGACGCTACTTTTGCCGTAACGCTTATTTGATTTTCGTAATCCTGCCAAAACTCTTCTTTGCTTTTGCCGTCGGTTTTTTCAATTTTTTCAAGCGCCTTTATATTGTCATCAATAAGACGAAGTCTGCCGAAAACAGTTTTTTTATTTCCCGAAAACCCGCTTTTCATACAAAGACGGTATTTAACAGCATTTTTGTCTATGCAAAGAGTTATCGTTTCATCGCAAAAACTTACTTTACCGAGAAGAAAATCTCTTATAATTCTTACAATATTTTCGATTTCTTTTCTCCCAAAATACGATACTAACTTTTTGTTTTTCAAAGGAAAACAAATAAACTCTTCTAAACCGAACTTTTCGGCAGCACTGCGTGAAATCTTTAAAATATCAGTGTATGCATTGTATTCAATCCACATTTCGTCCGTTAAAAAAGCAAAAAAATCAAACTCGCTTTTTGCATTTGAAAAATCATTTTTCCGCCCGATATCTTTTAACCATTCTTTATTTAACTCATTCCCACCAAAACCGTCAGGTACGTTGTTCATAATGTTAAAACCCCTTTCCATATTGTTTTTTTATCTCTCTTTTATGTGATTTATATAATTTTTTACTAAGTTTAAGCAATATGAAAACTCATCTGTTTTGAAAAACAAAGCAGACGATGTTATAACAGGAATTAATGCAGATACTATGGCTAAAGCAACAAATCTTGCATATTCGTTAAACTCGGGAATGCATCTTGCAACAAGCGAAATAAGTGCGCATTGCAAAACCGTTACCGCCATATACAAAAAGTTTTTTGCAAAAACCTTAAGCATGCCCGCATTTAAAAACGTGCGGTAAAACAAAACTGTTTTTAAAACCAGTTTGGTAAAAAACGTGCACGACGTTCCGATAAGTATACCCGGCATACCTATTGCTTTTCCGAGCACAAACGAAACAAAAAGATTTATGAGAGTGCTTAGTATTGCAATGTATTTATCGTACTTAAAAAGTCCTGCAGATGTAACCATAGTCCACGCCGGTATTTCTGCTGCGGTAAGATACAGATTTGCGATGCACACATAAACCGTAAGCCTGTCGAGCGTCAGATTTTTGCCGAACGCAATTGAAATAAACGGATCTATAAGTCCCGTAAGACAGCATGCGCAAAAGCTTCCGATTAAAAACATCATAAAAACAAGCCTTTCAAAAACACGCTCAATATGCTCTTTGCTCTCAAGCGCAATAAGGTTTCCGATGCTTGCCTTCATCGACGACGAAAGCTGATTTATTGCCGACAAAAGCGTGCCCAAAATTATATTATAATTTGAGTAAAGCCCCGTCTTAACAGTACCTGCAAAAATGTTAATAAGTATACTGTCTGTGGAATTTGTGATAACGTTTGATATTTTTCCGATAAAAATGTTTTTAACATCTTTTGCAATATCAACGCATTCCTGCTTTTTAAGCTTCAGCGTTTTTTCGTTTACATACGGATAAAGAGTGTCCACTCTTTTGGAAATGAGTATGTTCTCGGTTAAGGTGCCCGCCGTAAGAAGTATCAGATAATACGCAAGCTCGTGCGTAAGTTTGAGCACCAAAATTCCAAGAACGATTACCGATATTTTATAAACAAGGTCGTATATTACAATAATATATTGCTTTTGGTCTGCCGAAAGCAGCGATCTTTTATATGTAAAAAGATACGACGAACAGGTTTGAATTAAAAACAGCATAAATATTATATAAATATACCCGTTTGTATACGATGTGTCGTTTACTATCTTTGGCATAAACGGCAAAAGCACAAGCCCTATAAGAAAAATGACACCAGCTATCACGCGGTATACCGTTTTATAAAAATTCATAAGCTGTGTTATTTTTTCGTTATTGCCTTTTGCAAGCGGTGCATACATATGATAAACAATTGCCGTTCCGATTCCAAGCTCCGCAAGCGAAAGCATTGTTATAACGCTTGTTAAAAATGCGTTTAATCCGACGCCTTCAACGCCGATGGTTTCAATCATTACACGTCGCGAAAAAAGGCTTAAAACGCACACAATCACCTGAGATGCAACGCTCCATATTGAGTTTTTGACCGTAGCTGCGCTTCTTTTCATCTGTTTCCTTCCTTTTTTGACAATAAAGAAATCCTGTTTGCCGTCCATCCGTATATTTTAAACGACGAGGGGTGCGAATACATAAAATCAAGCAGATTAAATTTCCGACTTTTTGCAAGCTTTAATATGAGTTTTCGCTCTCTCCATTCGTATGATGAAAAATCAAATGTATCAAAAAACGTTTTATACGGCTCTTTTTCCAAAAATTTCAGAAAATCTTTTTTCCGCTCTCTTTTTTTCTTCGGATTTTCTTTGTGAAAAATGTTAAGCCTGAAATTATCGATTATTATAAGAATCAATTTGTATTTGTAAAGATTTTTTCTGATGTTTTCGTCATTTCCGTAAAGATTTTTTAAATTTTCCAAGTCGCACTCAAAAGTTTTAAAAATCATTTCATCAAATTCTTTGCTGTATCTGTTGCACACAGATGCAGGATTTGTTCGGTACAAATAAAGAATATCGGGAATATATCCGAGCGAACCGCAAAAATAATACGCACTTGTGTTAAAAACAGTATCCTGCGATTTTTTCAGTCCGAGCCTGAACTGTAAATTATTTTTCAGCAAAAACTCCCTGTTGTATGCCGCAAGACACACAGATGACGGCGTGCAGTTTTTCATGCCGTAATTTTCGATTTGCGCACTCTCTCCCGTAAGGCACGAAACAGAAAACTTTTTATGCGCACCATCGGGAAGTCGCACTATTTTCATACCGCTGCCGTTTTCATCGGGCGCATTTGAGTAAAACCGCTTTATTTCAAACATTGCAATATCAAAATTTTCGTTTGCGGCTTCTTTGATTCTTTTAACATAATTTTTCGTTACAACGTCGTCGCCGTCAACAAAAGTTATAATTTTGCCGCTCGCTTTTTTTATCATCATATTGCGCACGGCGCTTACACCCATATTTTTTTCCATTCGTATATATGTAACACGGCTGTCTTTTTTAACATATTTTCCGCATATTTTTTCAACATATTCTTCCGAACGGTCATCGCCCAAGATAATCTCAACATCGGGTGATTTATCGAAAATAAGGCTTTCAATACATTCTGTTAAAAATTCTTCTTTTATATTATAAATTGCAACACATATGCTAAGCGTAATATCCATTTTACTTACCTCTTTTTAATCGTTTAATTCTGCTCATAACTCCGCCGTAA
>CABUQL010000167.1 GCA_902493665.1 uncultured Eubacteriales bacterium | reverse complement strand
ATCATTTTCTTTCTTCCTGTGCAAAATTATTTCTCCGAACGGATGATCCTGTTCCGCCGTAAAAAATTGATCTTTAAGCAGTTCGAGCATTGCCTGAAAAGTCGTTATTATCTCGCTTTTATTGTAATCGCTGTCAAAAAGATCTTCAAACTTAACGACGTCATTCAATGCAAAAACTTCTTTTATCTGATTTATTTTATCATCCACCGTAAACCTGTCGCGGCGAATACTTTTCGTCTGATTGTCTTTTGCTTTTTGCTCGAGTTTTCCGAACAGCTTTTGCAATGCGCCCACCAAGCCGGAAATATTCATGTCGTTTAACACCAAACGCGGCTTTCCTACATGACTGTCCGGATCTCTGAAATGCAGACCTACCGTTTCATGTTCTTTCATTTTGACGCTGGCTTCCTTATAGAGTCTGTATTCTTCCAGACGCCTGATAAGCTCTCTTTCGGGGCTTTCTTCTTCCTCCTGTGGCGGCGCTATTTTTGGCAGCATGGCCTTTGATTTAATTTCTATCAAACATGCAGCTATCTCTATGAAATCACTTGCCTTTTCCAGGTCAAGCGAACTCAAATCGGAAATGCTTTGTAAGTATTGCTCGGTAATATCGGATACAAAAATATCGTTAACATCTATTTTGGAGTCGAAATTATCAATTTTGACGTTAAACGAAACTGCGTCGTATAAATCTGTTCCGCTTATCGAATCAATGTATTTTTGTATGTCATCTTTTTCTTTCATGCCGAATTTTTATATAAATATCCCCCAAAAAAGATTGTAAAGCCGCATTATTCCCCCCGATATCCATTGAATTAACCACGAAAGCGGATCAAAATAAATAGGCAGAGAAAAGACGTCTCTTATAAAACTCAACGCGATCAATATCAGCAGTATATAACGGCTGTTTTGGCGCAAAAAACTCATGGTTTTGTTGGACGACGGCACAAAGCAATTCACCAGTCGATAGCCATCCAAAGGATACAACGGCAGAAAGTTAAAAATGGCTAAATTTAGATTTATTACCACCATGTAAACAAAAAACGTATATATATAGGGGTACGGATAAAGCAGCAAAACAAACGGATAGCAGATAAATGCCAGCAGCAAATTCAATACTATACCGGCAAGCGACACAGTTATCATTCCCGTCTTGCGGTTTTTGAAATTGTTGGGATTTACCGGCACGGGTTTTGCATATCCGAACCGACACAAAAACAACATTAATAAGCCCAATAAATCAAGATGAGCCAGCGGATTCAATGTCAGTCTTCCGCTCTCTTTTGCCGTTTTATCGCCGTTTAAAAGTGCAACAAAACCATGTGCCAATTCGTGCAGCACAATGGAAATGATGACGACGATAAACATCAACAAAAAATCTATTATGAAATCTAACATTTTTTACTCCGCTACAAATTTATAAAATTATACCATTTTTTGAGCGTTACGTCAAACAATTTAAAGTTAAAAGAAACGCCCTTTTAGCGTTTCTTTTAACTTTATGCGATTACTTTTTTACCATCTTTTTGCTATATCGCCTATTATATCCATAAAACTCATGCGGTCGCAGCCTTCGGACGCCAATGCATTGACGCTTTTTAATAGTTCTCCGTTTTCATAAACTTCAAATTTTCCCATCACATCGCCGACCGCAACGGGAGCTTCAACAGTGCCGGGCACAAAGCGCACGTCAATGGCGCCGCTATGGACATTTCTCGCTCCGAATCTATATATCTCACACTCCGGGACGACTTTTATGTGCGAAGGCTTGCCGTTTATTACCTCTGCAACGGTATTTTTCGCATCGTTAAACGAAAAGATCTTTTTGTTTTCAAAGTTTGCAAAGCCGTAATTAAACAATTTCGTAACTTCCGCATTTCGTATTTTGGAGGAAGGCGCTCCTATAACTACGCACAGCAAACGCGTGTCTCCGCGCTTTGCCGTCGCGCTTAAACAGGAAAGCGCCTCGGAAGTATATCCCGTCTTTCCGCCGTCGCATCCGTTGTAAAAACGTGACAGCTTATTTGTATTGGTAAGCGTTGTGACTCGTCCGCTCGGATGCAGAAAATCAAACGTCCATATACCCGAATAATCGAAAAAACGTTCATGCGTCATAAGATCGCGCGTCATCTTCAAGACGTCGGCGGCTGTCGAATATTCATTGGGAGCGGGCAATCCGGTGCAATTTACAAAATGAGTGTCATGCATTTCAAGCGATTGCGCCTTTTGGTTCATGAGCGCAACAAAGGCATCAACGCTGCCGGCCAAATGCTCCGCCATAGCTACACATGAATCGTTTGCCGAAGCAACTATAATGCTTTTAATAAGTTCTGCGGCTTTATAACTTGCTCCGGCATCCAGATAAGCTTGCGAGCCGCCCATGGAATTCGCATTTTCGCTGACCTGAATTTCATCTTCAAGCGACAGTTTTCCCTCGTCTATGCTGTCAAAAATAAGATCGAGCGTCATAATTTTGACCATACTGGCAATAGGCAAACGCTTATCCTTTTCATTCGACGCTATTTCGGTAGTCATGTCAAAATCCGTTATGAGATACGATTTGGCATTTACTGACATCGGAGAACTGTCCGCCTTTACCGATACAACAGATGAGGAAATAATTGTACAGGCGGTTATAACAAACGCAATAAAGGCAATTAAAATCTTCTTTTTCATAATTAAGCTCCTTTGCCTTTATTTTTTGCAAATTTCAGCACTTTATGCGAACATATTCAAAATAAAAGAGTAGCCGATATTACCGACTGCAATACCGTCAACGCGATGACAGCTATTGCGACGGGTAAAGCGACCTCCTTTATAAGCGTTCTATCTCCGTTGAAAAAGATATTTACGGACTTTGTAAAGAGGCCTAAATAGATGCAATAAAACAGAACCACAATAAGCAATTCTATTATAAGCGTCAAAATAGCGGCGAAACAGCAGGAAAAAAAGAAAAATTTAAGTGCGCAAACAATATCGCTTATTTTTACTACCAGCCGCAAGCCCAGCAACAAAGGCCAAAACCGCAATAAATTGTAATTGCCGGTAGCGAGAAACAGCGTTATAAACGTCAGAGCATTCCATAATACAAGCATAATAAAATAGCCGTACCCTTCACGAAGACCTATCACCACCCCCGTAAACAACCCGGTCTTATAATATGGATTTGCAGATTCATGCAACGCCAAGCATATGCCTATTAATATACATATAGCAAAAATTATCCCAAAAAGATAGTTTTTATCGCGATTTTTACGAAAATCATGTATTATGTCTGACATAATATTTTGAAAAAAGCTGCTCATATAATACTTTATGAACAGCTTTTATTTATTATGTATTTCATCAATCAAAATTTGTACAAATCTTTTGTTTGTAATTTTGCCGTTATCGGCTGACGCAAGAAAACCGTATTTTTCCGCAACAAACGCATTGTCGAAACTGCTTTCAATGGAATCGGAAATGCATTTTTCAACAGAATTGGGCTTTACGCCGCATTTTTCGGCAACTAAAACGTATATCTCGGATAAAGTTTTACCGCAGCCTTCGATCGCGTACTCCATTACATACAAAAGATATTTATATCCTTTTTTATTGGGAAAAATATGATGGCATATCAACGCTTTTTTTATGTCGTCTTGTAACATAGCACCATTATACAACAATAATTAGTGCCGTTTTTAATATAATTCATCGTAATTTGTCCGTTTTTAACGCTGCCAATCGGCATAAACTCCATATCCCATTGTGGGATCGCCTGTAAACACGTGGGTAACAGCCCCTACTATGATGCCGTTTTGCACAATAGGACTGCCGCTCATCCCCTGGATAATACCGCCCGTCAAATCTAAAAGGCGGCTATCTACGACTTTTATTATCATGCTCTTGTCTTTTTTGCTGGTTT
>CABUQL010000166.1 GCA_902493665.1 uncultured Eubacteriales bacterium | reverse complement strand
AGTTAAAATCACAGTCGTTTCCGCCAAACCCCATAATAACGTATTTTGAATCGTCATCTTCAAGCTGCTTTAAATTTCTTTCAAGCAATTTTTCGCCCGTTAAAATTGTAGAACCGAATTTTCCGTTGTTTTTGATGTCGGCATTAAGCTTGTCGCTTACAAGATTGACAAAACACTCTTTTAAGTGTCTGTAACGGTTTCCGTCAAGAACAACGCCTCTTAAAACCGAATCGCCGAAAGCGCATATTTTAATCATTGGTTTTCACTTCTCATGTATGCCGGGCGTATGATTTTGCCTGCGCCGATAATTTCTTCAATTCTGTGTGAGCACCAGCCGACAATACGTGCAACTGCAAAAAGCGAAGTGTAAAGCTCGGGCGGAATTTTAAGCATCTTATAAACAAATCCGCTGTAAAAGTCAACATTAGGACTTACGCCTTTGTAAATTCTGCGTTTTTCGGCAATAACTTCCGGCGCAAGTTTTTCAACTTTCTCGTAAAGATGAAGCTCTTTTTCCATGTGTTTTTCTTTTGCAAGCTTTATTGCGTAATCTTTAAGTATTTGTTCTCTGGGGTCCGATACCGAGTAAACGGCGTGTCCCATACCGTAGATAAGACCTTGCCTGTCAAACGCATCTTTTTCTAAAATTCTTGCAAGATATGATTTTATTTCGCCGTCATCTTTTTTGTTGGAAACATTTTCGTTTATGTTTTTCATCATTTCAACAACTTTAATGTTTGCACCGCCGTGTTTCGGACCTTTTAAAGATGCCATTGCCGCACCGATTGTGGAGTAGGTATCGGATCCCGACGAAGTAACGACTCTTGTTGTAAAGGTTGAGTTGTTTCCGCCGCCGTGCTCCATATGAAGAATGAGCGCAATGTCAAGCACTCTTGCTTCAAGTTCTGTAAATTTGTTGTCGGGGCGAAGCATATAAAGAAGGTTTTCGGTAAGTGAAAGCTCTTTTCTGGGGTGGTGGATATACATGCTTGCCATATGCGTGTAATGATTGTATGCGTGATAGCTGTAAACCGCAAGCATCGGAAATACTGACATAAGATATATGCACTGGCTTATCACGTTTTCAAGGCTTAAATCTCTGGGATTTTTGTCGTATGACGCAAGCGCAAGTATGCTTCTTGTCATAGAAATCATAACATCGTCGCTTGCCGCTTTCATAATGATATCTCTTGTGAAATTTCTCGGAAGACGTCTGCATTCGGCGATTATTTTTCTGAATTCTTCGTATTCGCCTTCTGTGGGAATATTTCCGAAAAGCAAAAGATACGCAGCTTTTTCAAAACCGCAGCCGTCTTTGCACACATTTGCAATAAGGTCTTTTACGGTGTATCCTCTGTACCAAAGCTGACCGCCTTTTCCGTCAAATGGAATTACTTTTGAAATTTTTGTAAGTCCCGTAAGAACACCTTTTCCGTTTTCATCTCTCAAACCGCGGTACACGCCGTATTCTTTAAATAATACGTTTGAAATTGTGTCGTTTTCTATACACTTTTTCTGCATGTTTTCGGAAAAACCAAGAAGCTTTTTATCTACCATTACATAACCTCCTTTAGTTGATGTGTCATAAAACTATATTTGTGTTTTATGTAGAAATATTTTAACATATTGTAAATGTTATTGTCAATAAACAAACAACTTTGTTTGTATAAAATCTACAATTTTGAAAAAAGCAAACTGCATTTTGCAAAACACGGTTTGCTCTTTAAGTTAATTATATCACATCTTTAATAAAAACAAAAGCAGATTTTGATGTAATAAAATCAGTGTGAGATATCTAAAAAAGCAAATTTTTATAATCTGACATTTAACATTTTCAATTTACAAATTTTTTTAAAAAAGTATTGACAAAGCAAGATAGTTATGCTAAACTAACTATAAAAGGGGGTTAGTATGTGCTAACCTTATATATTTAACACAAGGTTAGCCGATTCTAACCGGAACGGAGGAAATCATGATGCCGCTTAATTTAGCAAACGTTGGTGAAAGCAATATTATTAAAAAAATCGGCGGCAAGCCTGAGGTTAAAAAGCATTTGGAAAACTTAGGTTTTGTCGTCGGAGGCAATGTCAGCATTGTAAACACGCTCGGCGGAAACGTTATTGTAAACGTTAAGGAAACACGTGTTGCAATAAGCAAGGAAATGGCGCAGAAAATTATGATTTAATCTTTATGATTTTAAATAAATTACAGGGAGGACATAAAATGAAGACCTTACGAGATGCAAAAATAGGAGATACTGTTGAAGTTGTAAAGCTCCACGGCGAAGGTGCTGTTAAACGCAGAATTATGGACATGGGCATTACAAAAGGCGTATCCGTTTTTGTAAGAAAAGTTGCACCGCTCGGCGATCCGATTGAGGTAACCGTCCGCGGATATGAGCTTTCACTCAGAAAAGCAGACGCTTCTATGATTGAAGTTCAGTAATCAAATTTTACATTATTTTTTAACAATTTAGTTTTTAGACGGTCTTTGACCGGATTGATTTTTAATCAGATTGGATAAGGCACTGTAAGCCAAAACCCAATCAGAAAGAGGGGAAAGGTTTATGAATATCAGAATTGCCCTTGCAGGTAATCCTAACTGTGGAAAAACCACACTGTTCAATGCACTTACGGGTTCAAACCAGTTTGTCGGAAACTGGCCGGGTGTTACGGTAGAGAAAAAAGAAGGTAAGCTTAAAAAACACGACGGTGTTATCATCACTGACCTTCCGGGTATTTACTCGCTTTCGCCGTATACTTTGGAAGAGGTTGTTGCAAGAAACTACCTTATAGATGAAAAACCCGACGCTGTACTTAATATTATCGACGGAACTAACCTTGAGAGAAACTTGTATCTTACAACCCAGCTTACAGAGCTTGGTATTCCTGTTGTAATTGCAATCAACATGATGGACGTTGTAAGAAAGAACGGCGATAAAATAAACATCGCGGAGCTTTCGAGAAACCTCGGATGCAAAATAGTCGAAATATCGGCGCTAAAAAACGAAGGTGTTATGGAAGCTGCCGAAGAAGCAATTAAAGCTGCCAAAACGGGAAAAACAGTTCCTATGCACACATTCTCAGGCGCTGTTGAGCATGCAATTGCCCACATTGAAGAAGCGGTTTTGCACGATATGCCCGAAAACGAGCAGAGATGGTACGCAATTAAGATATTTGAAAGAGATTCAAAAGTAATTGAAAAGCTTAACGTGCCGGAAGAGGCAATGAAGCATATTGAAGCTGACATTCAAAATGCAGAAAATGAGCTTGACGATGATGCTGAAAGCATTATAACAAATGAGCGATACATATACATCGCCGAAATTATAAAAGGCTGCTACAAAAAGAAAAAAGCAGGACAGCTTTCAACATCCGATAAAATTGATAAAGTTGTTACAAACAGATGGCTCGGACTTCCGATTTTTGCAGTTATTATGTTCCTTGTTTATTACATTTCAATGGTTGGCATCGGTTCAATGGCAACTGACTGGGCTAACGACGGATTATTCGGCGACGGCTGGCACTTGTTCGGAATAGGTTCTGCCGCATACGGCGAAGTTGCTGAAGAATACGGCGACGCTGCACAGGTAGTAAACGGCTACATTGAATACGCTTCCGAAAACGGCGTTGACACTGAAAATGTTGAAGCTGCGCTTGATACAGAAAGCGAAGATTTTGATTCGAAAGCTGCAAAAACAGCACTTGACGAATTTGTAAAAGACGCAAAAGACATTGACGAAGCAACTTATACAGTTGTTGATGAAGAAACAATGGCAGATGAAGAAGTTACATCTACTTATAAAGATTTGACAGCAGCTGCCGAAACTTATAAGAAGTATAACTGTGAAGATCCCGATCCCGCAGAATACGGCGTATGGGTTCCCGGTGTTCCGGTACTTATCGGAGATCTTTTGGCAAAAGTAAATTGTGCCGAGTGGCTT
>CABUQL010000165.1 GCA_902493665.1 uncultured Eubacteriales bacterium | reverse complement strand
TATTTGCGCGTTTTTTCGTGTTTTCGTCATAAGCGCCAAAAACGTTTTCATCGGACGGGATAAGCCCTCTGAGCTTAAGTGTTGATTTTATTTTCGAGTCGGTAAGATTTTTTGCGTATTTATTATCTCCGTCAAATATGCAGTCGTCAATTTTAAAATAAAGTGCACCGCCGTATTTGTAATTTTCATTACTGTTTACAAGTGCTTTTAAATACACTAAAAGCTGAACGTCAAGCCCATAAAAAACATCCGAAAAATTAAAGGTCTTTTTACCTGTTTTATAATCAATAATTCTCACATAAGTGCCGTTTTCATCTTCAAATTTATCGGCGCGGTCGATTATACCTTTTATGCTGAAAACCTTGCCGTTTTTTGTTTTTATATCAATACTTCCTATATCGTCGCCGCCGAAATACATTTCGTAACCCATAGGTTCAAACGATGAATTTACAATATGGTCAATGAGGACCTCAAAACAAAGCTTCATTGTGTTTTTAAGCCTTTTTATAAGATATATGCTTCGCTTTGAAAGTTTCGTATTTATCATTTTTAAGTTTTCAATAAATTCATTTATGTACTCGTCAATTTTATCGGAGTAATACTGCTTCGGTATTTTTGAAAAATCTTTTTTGTCTTCACTTATGCGGCGGCATATTTTTTCAAAAACAGAGTGTACCAAAGAGCCGATATCGGCAGGCTCAATCGAAAAAACTTCACGCTCGGAAAGCTTTAGCATATACTGCATAAAATACGAATACTTACATTCTCTGTATCTTTGTATTTTTGAAATCGATATATCGTTTTTGTCATCAAAAAATGCGTCCGCAGTAGCTGCGCTTATGCTTTGCGCATCGGGAGTATATTTAAAATATTTTACAATAGTATCGTAATCATCATTTTTTGAAAAATAAGTTGCAACATCTTTCCAAAAAGCAGTAAAGTTTCCGTCATACATATTTTTAACAAGATATTCCTTTGCAGGAAGATATGCCGATATTTTTTCACCGTCGCTTATATTTTCCTCAATTCTGCTTTCAATATCAAGGTCATTATAAAGTCTTTTAACGGTATTTAAAACAAAAGACGGGCGCAGCGGCTTATTGTCCGATGACGAAACCGAAAATGACAGATAAAGCCTTTCGGATGGTGCGCTGAGGCATCTGTATGTTAAAAAACGATTATAATAAAGCTTGTTTATTGCAGTGTCCGAAAGCTCAATTCCGTCTTCCGAAAGCTTTTCACGCTCAAGATTGCCAAAAAGTACATCTTCACTTATTTTGGCGGGAAAAGCCGTATCGCTCATTCCAAGGACAAACAAAACTTTTAAATCCGATTGTATCGACCTGTCAACATTGCCTATCATAACCTCGTCCGATGACGTCGGAAGCATTCCTGTGTTATACTCCGAAAGTGCTATGCACAAAAAATTCTTAAATTCCTCGGCACTTACAATTTCACCGCCGATTGTGTCAATAAGCATATCGAGAGTATTTACAACAATATCCCACACGGATAAAAATTCTTTTGCATTTTGAACCATATCGAGCGCTTTAAATCTTTGGGCATATTGCTCGATTTTTTTGTCAAATTCATTTTTAAGCAAAAACTCATAAAGATATTTCACAAAATCTTCAAGTTTTCCTTTTTTTGAAATGTTTTTGTGAAAATCTTCTATGCTCTCAACAAACATTTTCCTTGCCATATGTATTTCATTAAGCCTTAACCCTGACAGTTTGCTTTTTCCGTTATATTTTTTAAGTTTATAATTCCACGCATCATCATTAAGATAAGCATTTTTCTTAATATCCGTTGCCAAAACGTAATTTTCCAAAATGCTTATCTGATAGTCCGACAAATCGGAAAATCCGAGATTTAAATAAGAAAAAACACTGCCGGCACTGTATCCTTCAAGAAATATGTCAATTGCTCCGAGAACAAAACGCACAATCGGGTGATTTATTACCTCACTCTTTTTGTCGACAAAACAAGATATATTGTACTCCGAAAAAACCTGTTTTATAGTTTTTGAATACTCATTAATATCAGCGCAGACAACGCCGATTTGCGAGCATTTATACCCTTCATCTCTTATGAGCGACACAATTTTTGATGCAGTATTTTTTATTTCGTAATAAGGATTTATATCATAAAAAATCTTAATTTTACCGTTGCAATTTGCTTTTTTATTGCCTGAATAAAGTGTTTTTTCAAGATGCGAAAGTTCACTGTTGTATTTGAAATTTCTGTTTATAAAAACAGATTTTCCAATCTCAACGTTATTTTCGCCAAAGCTTTTAATAATTCTTTGCGCAGTCTGCTTTACAGTTGTGAAAACAGACATATTGCCGTCGTTTCCTATTTCATCCGTACAAAGCGAAATATACATTTTATCGCAAAGATTTGCAATTTTTGAAAGAACGTTGATTTCTTTTGGAATAAAGCTTGAAAACTCATCAAAAAATACAACCGAGTTTTCAAAAAAGCCGCTTTTTTCAATATTATCCGAAAGAATCGAAAGCATATCCTCCGAGTCGATTTTCGGTGATTGTTCTTCATATTTTACATATATTTCATAAATATCGGACAGTTTATTTTTTAAAACCGACGGTTCCATCGAATCAATTTCATCTTTTAATTTTTGGGGAGATATATTATATTTTTTCAGTTCCGATATAAAATCAGAGCATTTTTGCGCAAACCCTTTTTGAAGCTTCATCTTTTTAAAAACCGACAGGTCGGCTTTATTTATAATGTCTGATATAATAATGCTTTTTGCCGCCGAATCAATAACATCTTCACTGCTTTTAATTATTCTTGAACATAGTCTTTCAAACGACAAAACCTCGGCGCTTAAAGGACTTAGCGAATCGACTTTTCCCAAAACCTTTCTTTCCGCAATATGGGTATACTGTTCGGGGACAATGAGATAAACTTTTTTCTTATATCTTCACCGGTTTCGCAAACAATTTTCTTAATGCAGTTTAATATATATTCACTTTTTCCGCTTCCGGCACGGCCGTAAATAAATGAAACGCTCATTAATTAATCCCCCATAAATTTAAACAGAGTAAAGATTTTTGCAAATATAAATGAAAGCAAAACATCAAACAATGTAAAGAAACAACAAATAAAACCGCCAAAACGGGCAGAAGAAGATATCTTTTTTCGATAAAGTTTATTCCAAAAAGCTTTGCAATGAAAAACAGCAAAATCATATAAATAAATGCACATATATATTTTAAAATCCACTCTTTTTTTAAATTGCACATTTTTTCAATTAAAGCTTTAACAATTGCATAATTGCCAAAAAACACCGCATATAAAACAAAAACCGCACGGTTCGGAAGCATAAAAAACGAAAGTATGCTTACCGCAGCATAAATCAAAACACTGTATTTTAAATCGGTTTTAAGATATATCAGTCCGCCTGCAATTGTTGTGAGTGCAAGAATTGAAATTTTTACGGTCGGAAAAACGGACGTCAAAAGAAGAATAACAATTTGAACTCCCGTTAAAATCCCAGCCCGTGTAAGATTTTTTGTGTTCATATAAGCACCGCTTTCAATTTTTTTGAATGTAAAATGCATGTGTGTGAAGACATATTGCGCCTAGCAGCATCTTATTAAATCTCCGCCCATACATTCACAGCAGCAATCTGCACACATAAGGCTTGTGCAGACATCGCAGCCGCTGCAGCCTGAATTGTATCCGCCCATATTGCCCATATTTCTGTATGCACCGCTTGCATTATTCATACTGTTTTTTGCATTTTGATACTCCGCATTATACGGGTCCAGCGTAACCGCCCTTGAAAAATGCTGATTTGCCATATCGTACCAACCTCGTCTTAAACAAAGCACACCCATAAGATAGTGCCACTGCGCATCTCTGTTGTTTTCCGAAACACTGTTTAAAAGACTTTCCGCCTCGGCAAGATTTCCGTTATTTAAAGCCATT
>CABUQL010000164.1 GCA_902493665.1 uncultured Eubacteriales bacterium | reverse complement strand
AACCGCAAAATGAAGTAATTGTTTTCTGAAGCGGAAGAGTTTTAAGATTTTTTCTTGCCTCATCAATAATTTTTGAAAGCCCGTCGCTTGTTGTGCTTTTGTTTTCCTTATCTTCCATATCAACGGCAGTCGGTCCCAAAAGAAAGTTTCCGTCAACGGTGGGAGATAAAAGAATACCTTTTCCCTTTTCGGTAGGAGTTTTAAATATTGTAGACGTTGTAAGGTTATTGCAGTCTTTGTCAAGAAGAATGTATTCGCCGCGTCTGGGGTGAACATCAAAAGATGCGTCGCCTGCCATTTTTGCGATTTTATCGGAAAACACACCTGCGGCATTTACAATGTATTTTGTTTTTACAGTTTCGTTTTCTGATACAATTTCATAGTATGTATCGCTTTTTTTTATGTCGGTAACATTAAAGTTGAGTTTTAAATCGGCACCGTTGTCCATTGCATTTCCCATTGCGGCAATGCAAAGCTCAAACGGACAGATTATTGAACCTGTCGGTGCATAAAGAGCGCCGACGGCATTGTCTGAAATGTTTGGTTCTTTTTTATGAAGCTCATCGCTGTTTAAAATTTCGAGCCCGCATACGCCGTTTTTAACGCCCTGTTCATAAAGCTTTTTAATTGTTTTTAAATCCTCATCGTCAAAGCCTATAACAAGCGAACCGTTGTTTATGCAGATTACGCCAAGCTCGTCACAGACATCTTTCATCATTTTTGAGCCCTTAACATTAAGCTCCGCTTTAAGAGTACCGCATTTTGCGTCAAATCCTGCGTGAACAATTGCTGAATTTGCTTTTGTCGCACCTGTTGCAACGTCGTTTTCCTTTTCGAGAACGCAAACTTTAACGTCATATTTTGTCAGTTCTCTTGCAATCATTGCGCCGATAACTCCTGCGCCGATTATCGCTATATCGTACAATTTATTCATCCCCCGTTTTTATATTATAAAAAATGTTTACTTTTAAACAAAAATATTATATAATAAATGTGCAACATAAATCAACAATGGTGAAAAAATAGAAAAACTTTATAGAATAATGTTGTAAATGAGCAAAAATGAGCAACATGAGGTGTTTAAAATGTATGGAAATGAACGTGAAAGAGAAATAATGAACCTTCTTGCACAAAACGATTATGCTACTGTTGAATATCTTGCGCAAAAAATTCACATCAGCCCTTCAAGCATTCGAAGGGATTTAAAGGTTTTGGAGCTTAAAGGTCTTATAACGAGAAGCTACGGCGGTGCGGAAATCAAAAAATCGGGAAATAAGCAGATTCCTTTTTATTTAAGAAGCCATAAAAATACAAGAGAGAAAACCCTTGTTGCGCAGATGGCGGCATCGCTTGTTAAAAGCGGGGACGTTATTTTTCTCGACAGTTCCACAAGTACATATTTTATGATAGAGTTTTTGAAAGATATAAAAAACATAACCGTTGTAACAAACAGTCTTGCAAGTATGACGGCGTTTTCAGAGTATAATGTGAATGCACTTTTTACAGGCGGATATTTAAGCGGCGAAAACCGTTCCTGCTGCACGGGGTCGTTAACGGAGGACGCAATAAACTCAATCCATGCCGACTTTTGCTTTTTCTCGGTTCAGTCGCTTACAAAGGACGGAACGCTTTACGATTGCTTTGCAAATGAAATTGTGCCCAGAAAGCTGATGATTAAAAATTCGGGAAAAAAGGTTTTTCTTTGCGACAACAGTAAGATTAATCATTATTCGGCATATAAGCTTTGCGATGTTTCGAAGCTCGATTACGTTATAAGCGATATCGATATAGAAAACTATCTTGAAAAAGATTATCCCGATATCAATTTTATGACGGGAAAATAAGAAAAATTAAAAAAACAATAACATATAAAAATGTAATATTTGTAAAAAACGATAAACAAATATTTTGATAAAACACCAAAATATACTTGACAATTTGTTAAAACAAGTATATAATATCTTATGTTGTTGTTATTTGCGCCTCTAGCTCAGCTGGTAGAGCATTCGACTCTTAATCGACAGGTCCAGGGTTCGAATCCCTGGAGGCGCACCAATGCACAAACCCTGTAAAATCGCTGAAAACGGCATACTTACAGGGTTTTGTTTTATTTTCAAACAGTCAATAATTGTTAATATCAGACTATAGTTTTACATTTTGAAGTAGTCAAAAAAACTGTCAAACTCATTTTACGCAAAAAATTATCTCATATTAAAAATAATATACTTAGAATACGGAGAAAAGCTTATGGAAGCATTTATGAATTTTGAGTTTTATATTTTAAATCTTATTTCAAATATTTCTTCTCCCGTTATGGATAAACTTATGATTTTTGTATCCGCAACGGGAAATGCGGGGATTTTGTGGATTGTTTTATCGGTTATTCTTGCAATCACGAAAAAATACCGAAAATGCGGTTTTACAATGATGATATCGCTTCTTTTGTGCCTTATTTTCGGAAATCTGATTTTAAAACCGCTTGTTGCAAGACCGAGACCATTTTGGGTTGATGACACAATAAAACTTCTCATAAAAGCACCGACTGATTTTTCGTTTCCTTCGGGACATAGCTTTTCGTCGTTTTCATCGGCATTTGCAGTTTTGTTTATGAAGGATAAATCGGGGTTTGAAAAAAAGATTTCAACAGTGTTTTTAATTTATGCGTTTTTGATTGCGTTTTCAAGGCTTTATCTTAAGGTTCATTTCCCGTCGGATGTACTGTGCGGATTTTTGCTTGGAATTTTAAACGGATATGTTTCTCAAAAAATAATAAACTTACTTTATAAAAAGTTTAATAAAAACATACAGATATGATAAGCAATAGTGTGAAATTAAATAAAAAGCGGTAAGGCACTAGAAGCCAAAACCCAATATGGTTTATAAAGGCAAAACTAAAAAAGGAGCAGATGTAAAATGATTCATTTTACATCTGCTCCTTTTTTAGAGAGAGAATAGTATAAAGAATTTATGCTTTATACATAAACTTATAAGCTTTTTAATTTTCAACAAATGTTGTAACTGTTTTTGCTTTTAATGTAACTTCTGCAATTCCGTTTGCAATTGCAACATCTGAAAGTTTTGCAATGTCTTCGCCTTCGCCCGAACGGTAAGCGCTCGCACTGCCGGACGAGAATCCTGTTATTTTTGTTGTAAGGTCGGAATCCGAATTGTTAATTACGGTTGTAACGATTTTTCCTGTTTCGGGATTTACCGCACTTGCAACCGTAATATCAGGATTTAAGCTGTAAGAAGCAACTCTTATGTAACCGGGACGCATAAACTTGGAGAACTGACCGAGTGCGTAGTATTCTCTTGAACACTGAATTTCTTTTGTTGTATCTGAGAAGTCCAAAAGCGACTCGGCATTTTGTGTTCCGAGCTTGTCTGTTCTTCTTATGCCGTACCAGTAGCTCCAGCTGTTGTAGTTGTGATTTAAGTGGTCTGCAATTTCATTTGCATATCTTAAAAGTGTTTCATTAGAAAACTCTCTCTTGTCGGCAACAGAAGTACATTTTTCTGTCTGCATAAGCGGTTTGTTAAATCTTTCAAGATTTGTTGCATCAAGTGTGTTGCTGTCATATCCGTAGCTGTGTGTAACAACAAAATCAAGATCATCTTTCACATAGTCGGGGTCTACTGTTTCCCATGTGGAAACAAAAGAAGCAGTTCCGCTCTGGTTTGAGTTTTCGGGGCCGCCGACCATAGCTGTGATGCCTTCCTGTCTGAATTTTTCTTTAATACGCTTTGTTACTTCAAGAAGTTCTTTGGCCGAGTATACGCAGCTTGCATAAACAGTGTTTACGCCCGGTTCGTTCTGCGTAACAACCCATTTAACGTTAAATCCTAAATCGTTGTTGTAGTGCTTAACCCATCTTGAGATGTATTCTGCAAAATAGTCGTAGTTTTCTTTTGCAAGTGCATTTTCTTCACCGGTTTTTCCTACAACCGATTTGTTTACTTTCAT
>CABUQL010000163.1 GCA_902493665.1 uncultured Eubacteriales bacterium | reverse complement strand
GCATATAACTGAAAAACATATCCGTCATATACCGTCGATATTTTCTTTTTTCTTTCGATTAATATTCCGGAATCAACGTAGAACACATCAATTTTTCCATATAGGTTGTATCTTTCGCAGTATACAAAAAGGCTTTGTAATACATTCTTTTTGGAAGAATATGTTCCGTTATCAACAGATTTATGAACAGCCGTACCATTTATCTGAAAAGTATCCTGACTAACGATTTTTTCCGCATCCTGCTCCAATCCATGAAAGTATATTGAAGCAGGGCAGAAAACAAAATCGTTAAGCAATGATATAGAAATAGGATTTTCAGCCATTGCTTTGAGCAAATTCAAGCCATTGCCGTTGCGTCATGCAGATTTTTACCGTTGATAACTCATCATCAGAACTTTCCTTAAATCTGTTTATTATCCACAATGCTTTACGTGCGATATTATATGCACCGTTTGCGTCTGCATCTTTCGGCAGGGATTCTATGCCTTTACGGCTGTCGAAGAACTTGCCGTCGGTTCCTCTTACAGGAGAAATCAGATAATCAACATCTGTATTCGGAATACTGTTTCGCATTTGAACAGTCAATGCAAACAGTCTGACAACTTCTTTGAGAAATCCTCCTTTTTCGATTTTTAAGCATTGCGCTTTTATATCTTTTCCGTCTGAATAGTCTATTCCATATTCTTTAAACAATTTAACAAACTCATCCGTCAGTATAATTTCTTTTGACTCCCAATTATTATTTATGGCTTTGCTTCTTTTTGTTTCAACCCTTTCACCGTTAGTGCAAACTGTCCATAATTTTTTCGGAGAAACTTCCGACCCTATAAATTTATCGTAATTTACAACAAATTCAAATTGATTTTCCGCATTGTTGTATGTAATTAAATCAAATGCGGAAACAAACTCCCGGCACATATCTTCCGACAGTCCGTGTGTTCTGAACAAAGATACAAAACCGGTCGTGGGATCTATTTTGCTGGTCAACCATGCGGGAGCATAGAAAATAAAACCGTTTTGAAACTTTATATTTTTGAAACTCGTAAATTTTTCTGTAAGCTGATATGCTTTCATCAAGCCGCCGGGAGAATTAATATCGGCTTTTTTGTCAACCAAATAGTTCATTTTGTCAATCAGCATTTTTTCAAATTTCTGATAAACCTGTTTTTCAACCTTTGAACGGCTGCGCTTAAAGCCCATATTAAGGTCTTCCATAGCAATAATGGCATCATACTTAACTACAAGATTACAAATTCTGTTAACAACACCACTGAGATAGCCCTCTTTCAATTCCTTAATGTTTTTAATTGATTTCCAACTTTTTCTCGCTGCATCCCTTTCCTTCTCCCTGCGATCAAGAAGATCATGATAATCTGTTTCATAAACAACATCGTCTTTCACAACTGAAAGAATATTCATCGACTCTTGTTCAACAATACGACCATCTTGATCTATAACGCTTATATACAAAAGATTTCTTTCGCCGCGATCAATGCCTATAATATAGTTCTTTTCGGAAAGTCTCAGCGCCTTTCGCACGTCGTAATTAAGAGAATCTCTCTCCTCCGCTTTGAAGTTCATGGTTATAGGAAGATGCAAGAAAAATTGAGGTTCGGTATACCTTCTGTCTTTGATTATATCATATGCAAAAGTACTGGTCGCTTTTTTCTGCAAAGGATTCTTATTTTTAATCGATTGATTTGCTGTATGTATAGTGGTATCTTTTAAGCAAAGTTTACCGTCTCTGTAAAACATTTCGGCTTTGCCGTTCAGCTTGTATACAACATCGGAAAGATTGTGCTCATCAAATAATGCACGGAAGTACATAGTATGCAAATTCGGAATTCCCTTGGAGTTCTCGGAAAAGTCTTTATTATAAAGTCTGAAAAGATAAAGTCTTCCATCTTCAACAAGTTCTCTGATAAAATCTGCCGATACAGGAGAGAAAGAAACGGAATATCCTTGATCCGAAACATCTTTGTAAAACTCATTAATATTTTTATATTCGACCGTAGGTCTAAATTTGAAACCGAAGATATTCCAGTCGTTGTTTTTCTTGATTGACTCTTTATAAAAATCGATAAACTTCATAAGGTCGCCATGATTAAAAGTTGTCGATTCTTTTCCGTTTTTGAAACTTCCCGTATCCCGTATCCGCAATATCTCATCGCTCGGAGAATAATATTCCTTATTTTTGTTGCTGAAAAACACTTTCGGCAACATTTGATAAGGATTCGGTAGAAGCTTATAATTCATCTTTTCAAAAACCTGATCTCCGATATTCGGTCTCGGCAAATCAATCATGAGCTTTTCATAGTTTTCTTCTTCATCTACGATTCCGAGATAATAGGAGCCTTCTTTTCGCAGTAAAATTGTTTTATAATCTTTTTCTTTGCTGATATCCCAGCCGTCCAACAACTGTGCGTTACGAAAATTCAATTTCAATTTATCCGAGGAAAAAGGTTTTCTTGTCAGATAATTTCTTACTTTATTATAAAGCGAGTCAAGTACAATCAGCTCATCCGAAAGCAACGTGTATTCACCATAGAAACTCTCATCTTTTTCATCTTCTTTACCGCTGCCTTTGAATGCTTTTGTATATAATTCAATTTCTTTCAGGCTGTCAAGAAGATTCTTTATCAACTCAATACTGTTACTGTCTTTAAGCAAATTTTTCTCACTTGCATAAGGAGTATTCAAAAGTTGTTTTGCATTCTCGTAATATTGCATTGAAGTCTCGACCAAT
Organism: uncultured Eubacteriales bacterium; assembly: GCA_902493665.1. GTDB lineage: Bacteria > Bacillota > Clostridia > UMGS1810 > UMGS1810 > SIG430. The sequence continues at coordinate 1,228 of CABUQL010000163.1, read as the reverse complement.
TCCGAAATTTCACGTTTAATAAACAGAACAATATCAAAATCAGCATACGGCAATTCACCATCAAACTCCGTATTCCTTATATACGATTGTATCTCAGACAATGAAAAGCTTTTAATTGTCTTATATTTCTTATCACGGTTTTCCTTGTATTTTTTTTGTTTTTTGTCTTTATCTGAATGTACCCTGTCATACTTTTTTATCCATGCATCACGTACAGCGCTCCAACTTTTAGCGGCACGAGCAGAAAACTCTGAAAGGTCTGCACCCGCCGAAATAAAAATTTCGGACAGTCCATAACTCTCAAGATTATAAAATAATCTCTTGGTATTTTCTATTGTCTTTCTATATCCGGAATCACTTGATTCCCCTTCAAAAAATATTTTGATTGAAGTTATCAATTCATTGTCCGAGCTGAAAGCTTCCGGTATAAAAGATTCTGACTGTCTGTCACTGAGAATTTGTTTTCTCAGAGGTTTGAAATGGGGAAGCTTTTCTTCTTTGTTGTGTTGCTGATTAAAAAGATTGATATATTCATTAAGACCTTTCACTTTTTCGCCGTTTTCCGTCAATGTTTTTCCTCCGAGAAGCAAGTTGTATTCATCAATACCAGACTGAGAAAGGACAAAATTAAAACTTTCAGGAAGAAATTCCCTCTCAATAAACCCATCTGCGAGAGATAGTTTTTCAGTCAATTCTATAAAGTTCTCTTTCGGCAAAGATATTGCAATTTTACGAAAAGTCTCTGCGTTATCCAAAAATCGCGGAAGATTTTCATCTATACAACGATATGCGATTGAACTTGATTTTGAGTCGGCTGAATACATATTCTTACGGTTTTCGTAAAACCCCGTAAAATATGTTGTAAATCTGTTAAACGTGTTTACAATTTTAATCTCTTCCTCGTCTTCAAGAAATGAGGGAAGAACCTCTTTAATCATTTTTTCTCCGAAAAGAAGTTTTCTTTCCTCGTCATTCTTGAAAGCAGCGGCAATCTGTTTTCTGAAAGCATTTTCAAAAACGTCAATGTCTTTTTTTTGTTTATCCGTTTTATTCTTTATATAATACAATTCGATATATTCAGAGAGATTTTCAAGTTTTACCGCTTGTAATATTCTGTCTATAAACGCTTTATGTTTTCTGTCCATATATAATTTGACCTTTTCATAGTTCTCGGCTCTGGTCATATCTTCATCAAGCAACTTTTTGTTTTTGAAATTCTCAAGCGTTT
>CABUQL010000162.1 GCA_902493665.1 uncultured Eubacteriales bacterium | reverse complement strand
TATAAGTTTATTTTCCCTTGCATAATAAAAAAGATACTGCTGCGCAAATCCGCTTAAATCTCCGAATTTTTCGGCACTGTATAAAGCAATCTGTTTCAGCGAAGCGTCATTTCCAAGATAAAACTTTTTCATAACACGTCCGATCCACACATCAATCGGAAACGCATCGTGTTTTTTAAGCGAAAACAAAAGCACGCAGTCGGCAACTTTCGGACCGACGCCTTTAATTTTTAAAAGTTCTTTTCTCGCAGATACGGTATCGGCGTCATACAGCAAATCAAGATTAATTTCACCCGATGATACTTTCTTTGCCGCATCGATTATGTAATCGGCTCTGTAGCCCGCTTTTAAAGAATCAATTTCATCTCTTGAAAGCGAAAGTATTGCCTCGGGAGTCGGAAACGAATAATAATCTTTTCCGTTGTATGTAATTTTTTCTCCCGCGGCTTCGCAAAGCCTTGCAACAATTTTTTTAATTCTCGGAATCTGGTTTTGTGCCGATATTATAAACGAAACCAAACATTCAAAAACGTTTTGGTTGAGTATTCTTATCCCCCAGCCGTATTTCATTGCATTTTTTAAATTTTCATCAATCGAAAGTTTTGTTTTGATTTTCGAATAATCATTATCGAAATCAAAATAATTTTTCCATATATTATTAAAATCATCTAAATTTGTATTTTTTAAGGTAAGTATATTTTTATCGTATGAAACCTCTATAACTTTTCCGTTTGCAACGCCGACAAAGCTTTCATCACCCGTTTGATCCCAGCGAAAACACTGACCGCACAAAAAAGTATGGCTCGGAAGAAAGTCGGCAGCATTTTCTATTATCACATTGCCGTTTTTTTCAAAACAATCCATACTTATTCCTCCTTATAGCGTGTAACCGCCTGTTTGTATTCATCATATGTATAAAGACTGTTTAAGACGTCCAAAAGCATATTTGCCGACATTCTTTTGGGCAGTTTTAAATCTTTTGTAAGTTTTAAACGGAGTTTTTTGCTTTCTTCCCCTCCGCTTAATCCGTCCGAAAACAAATCTGCTTTTGAAATGAGCTTTTCATTTTTCTCTTTTTCGCTGCTGCATTTTTCAACCGCAGAAATAATTATTGAATCGTCTATCCCCTCAACGCCCAAAAATCCTTCTTTGGACGGCTTTTGCTTTCGCTTTTCTTTGCCCTGTATATCGGGGATATATGCGTGCTTTACAACATTTCCTTTTGCAATGTTTTTTACATAATTTCTTATTTGAAATCCTGCCCTGTCACTGTCTGTAAGAATAATTATTCCGTTTTTGACGGCAAGTTTTTTTATAAGATTAACTTTTGCCAAATTACTGTATATTCCAAATCCTTCCGTTTCAACAATAACAGTGTCGAAAAGCTGCGACAGTTTTATTTTGTCGTATCTTCCCTCAACAATTATCGCCTCTTTTATCGGAATGAGTTTTTTCGCTTTATCCAAGGTATTCATTTCCTTTTTAATACTTAATATATATATTTGCCAATCCGTTATAAATATTGTTGTAAGACGGATATGTCAGGTTTTTCAGATAATTCTGATAGTAAACGAAATAAGTCGAAAAGTAAAGAGGCACGTGCGCAAGCTTTTTTGAAAACATACCCGCAAACGAAATAAATGTTGATTTAACATCTTCTGCGTTTGAGGCATTTTTAAGTTTTATGCACACCGTATCAGTTTCATCGTCCGAAAATCCGTAATAATTATGAATGCCTTCAGTTGAAAGAAGCTCCGATACATCGTTGTTTTTAGGCATTTTATACTGAACAAGTGCAAGGTCAAAATCCCCGTTTTTAAGCGCATTGTAATAATCGTCTTTTTCAAGACTTTCAATTTCTGTTCCGATCATACATTTTGCAAGATTGTCTTTTATAATTTCGGCAGTCTGAGCTGCAACATCGTTATCGCTTAAAACAAGAAGCTTAAATTTTAATGATATGAGATCGCCGTCAATGATTTTTTCGGCAACCGTATCGGAATTAAGATCTGTCCAGCCGTCTTTTTGCAAATCGTTTTTAATGCTTTCGGTGTCATATTTTATTTCCGGATCCGACGTACTGTAATAAGCATCGGGATTTATCGGGACATTAACCGCCTTTGCATGGGAATGCATAACATCATTTACGATTTTTTTCTTATCAATCGCACCCGAAATATATTTTCTTATATTAATATCGGAAAGCAGAGTGTTATTAAAATTAAACGCAAGATAGTTATAATAGTCGCCCGCATATTCATACGGGGTTACTTTATTTGAAAACGAAAACTCACCCGATTTTACAACGTCCGACGATATAATATCCGTCTGGCATGAATTAAACGAATAAAGAGCCGTTGTGTTGTCGTTCATAAAAGTTACCGCTATTTTATCGGCATAAACGTCTTTTCCGTGCCATGCGGTGTTTTTTAAGAGCGTCATTGACGTTTGCGTCAAATCGTCACCGAACATAAACGCGCCCGTTCCTATAGGTGCTATTTTGTTTGTGTCATCAAAAAAGGTTTTTCCGTCGTTTGTCAAACTGTCATAGCAAAACGGTATAATCGGAAAATCAAGATAAACCGCAAAATCAAGCACCGGCTCCGTAAGATCAATAATAACCTCATAATCATCGGAAGCATAATAAGACGCTATCTTTTCCATGACGTCCGCATAATTTTTGTTACATTCTTTTATGCAGTTTAGCGTATACACAACATCGCGCGACGAAAACTTATCGCCGTTATGAAAAACAACGTCTTTTTTTAATGAAATTGTATAGCGCATTGCCGTGTTATCTGACTTGTATGAGCTTGCAAGCACACCGTCAACGCTTTTGTCGGGCTTTACTGAAAACAAGCCTTCAAAAACATTCATAAGAATCTGCGAGTTTGCCCATTTTGAAGTTGTAAAGGGATTAAAAGTATCGGGATATTCGGAATACAGATTAAACGTTCCGCCCTTTGAAACACTTGCGGTATCGCCGATATTGCCGTTTTGCTGTCCGCATGCAGATAAAAGCACTAAAACAACACAAAGAAAAATTATTGATAATTTCTTCATTTTTATATCCTTCATAACTGATTTTATATCATTTATAGTCTGATTTTATAATTTAATTCGCTTAACATCAATGCATTTGTTGCTTTCATCGTCAAACTCAAAAATGACACCGCAAAGCTTTTGCTTTCCGTCGGCGGCTTCAAATTTTTGAGGCATGGATGTTATAAATCTTTTTATAATAATTTCTTTTTTTACACCCAAAACAGAGTCCTCGGGACCTGTCATGCCGACATCGCTTATATAACCGGTGCCCTTCGGAAGTATCATTTCGTCCGCAGTCTGCACATGCGTGTGAGTTCCGAAAACGGCGCTTGCTCTGCCGTCAAGGTAATATCCCATTGCAAGCTTTTCGCTTGTTGCGTCTGCGTGAAAATCAACAACAATAATGTCACACTTGTTTTTAAGCTCAAAAAGTATTTTGTCCGCTTTTTTAAAAGGACAGTCAACCGTCATAAGATTCATTCTGCCGATAAGGTTAACAACCCCTATCCGTTTTGAGCCGCAATTTAAAACGGTATACCCGTTGCCCACAGTTCCTTCGGGAAAATTTGCAGGTCTTATAACACAGTTTATATTTAAAAGTGCATTTACTATTTCTTTTTTTCGAAAAGCGTGATTGCCGAGTGTTATAACGTCAATTCCGCTTTTTAGAAGTTCGTTTGCCTCAGATGTTGTAAGTCCGTTTCCCTGACATACATTTTCACCGTTTGCAATTACAAAATCTATATTATATTCTTTTTTAAGTGTGCCTAACTTTTTCTTAACATAAGATGCACCGTTTTGAGAAACTATATCGCCGATTGCAAGAATATTCATTTAGCACTGCCTTTCCGTAATTCTGTATTTATATTATGAGAATTTTCAAATATCATTTTGAAAGCCCGAAACTTTGCCGGGCTCTTTTTTAAATATTATTTTGTTTTTTACCTCCGCAAACGCA
>CABUQL010000161.1 GCA_902493665.1 uncultured Eubacteriales bacterium | reverse complement strand
CGCTTTTTTTAACGGTATTTCCGTGAAGCTCGCCGCCAAAATCCGCAATATTCATTGAATAAAGCGGCCCGTAATTGGGTATTTTATCATTTAATACAACAATTTTATCAGGTATATTTATAAATGAAATTACCGCATACGATAAAAATGCGGCAATACACACCGATAACACAAAAAAACAAATTATTTTTTTGTTTTTTTTCATTTTGTCTGCCTCCTTAAAAACATTTTCTGTTTTTAAGTTGTCCCAAACAAAATGTTATATGCCACGCAAAAATTTCATAAAATGTTTAAAAATTTTTCAAAAAAAACCGATGAGTCAAGTATATCTTAACCGCATCGGCATTTTTAATTCAATGGAAATTTATCGTTTTACAATTGTGTTTAATTTTTCATTTTACATTATCAAAGACTTAATCGCAATATGCCCTTAGTTTGTAAAAACTTCCATTTTTAAAATTTTAAATCCTGATTTATTTTTCTTCTTTCTTTTTAAGCTTTGTTTTATTGCCGTCTTTATCAACAATGTAAACATCACTTAAAGTGCGTGTAAGATCCTTTTTAATATCGGCAAGATATTCTTCTCTAAGAACCTTTTGCTCTTTGATTTCTTCCTCGCTGAGCGTTTCATTTCGTGATTTTCTTGATAAAAAGCTGATTCTTTCAAGTTTTGACTTTTCCATTTTTTAAAATCCTTTCATCTATAGTCTGGCACCTTGCCGCCTTACTAAAAAAGTCAAACGGCGGGTTGTTTTTTAATTTACCCCGCCGCAAATAAACTTATTTTTTTAAATTTGTTTTGTGCTTTGGCACTAAAGACTTAAAATTCGTCTTTGCGCCAAGTTACATAGCGCTTACCGTATCGTAATCGTACGATGACAATGCCATTTGTTTAAGCTGAGCGTCTGTCCAGCCGTTTGCACCCTTTTTGTAAATAGAAGTAGGAACTTTCGCAGTTGTTCTTGCGATATTTTCTTTAATTCTTAATTCTACTGTTTCAAGTGCCGGTTTTATGTACTGTTTCATTAAAGAATCCTCCTCGTATGTTACTTTGAAAGCTTAATGCTGCCTTTGGAACCGAATGTAATATTTCCTTTGCTGTCTTTCATATATGTTGCAAAGTAAATTTCACTAAGTTCTGTATCGTCAACATAAACAACTGCAAATTTGTTATCTATTGATCTTGCACCGTTTTCGGATTTAAGATATCCGACATCTGCCGGTGTTCCTTTGTCAAATGAAGTTGAAGCAAATGCAACTCCGTATTCATATCCTGCCGGTGTGTTTGATGCGTCTGCAAGCACCGCATAAGCATATCCGCTTATGGTTTCGCTGCCGAGTGTTGCAGTAAATTTGTCATTTGCAAATGTTCCTATTGCAATCGGAGCCGAAGGAGTATAATCTTTAATATCACCTGTTTTAATACTTACCGAAACATTGTCGGAAGATACTGCATATTCAAATATTATTCCGTCTTTTGTAACAATTATTTCATCGGCAGTATAAGTTTTTGTACCTACTGTAAGAGATGTTATTTCTTTTCCTGCATCAAGTACAACCGGAAGTTTAATCTGCTGAAGCGTTCCGTCGTTTTTGCAATCTGATTCGTAAGAAGATGCTATGCCGTCTTTTGTTATATTAAATGCAACCTTCGACGAAGCGCCAACCGTAAGTGCGGGTGAATCAAATGTGTAAGGAACAAATTCACGTTCCTCTATATTCATATTAACGTATCCGATATCAAGACCGTCACCGCCGAAATTTGTCATTGCAAGTTTACCCGAAGCATCATCATTTACTTTAAGTTTATAGCTTACAAGGTCAACTTTGTCAATTCCGAGATACTGATAAAAGTATTCACCCAACCAAGCATCTTTATTTACAGGATTGCTGTAATTAATACCTTTACCGTTTTTTAAACCTATAAAGAAAGCTGTTTCATCAGAGCCCGAAACAAATTTATTCTGAGAAGCTGCCGCAGTCGGTCTTTCAAATATGCTCATCTGAGAATAGTTTGAAAAAAGATTTGTCTGCTCAACAAAAGTCATTCCCGTAAGTTTAAAATTTGTATCAAACATTGTAAATGTTTTTGTCGGAATGTTTAATGTTAATTTTGCAAAAATCGTATCTCCGGGTGCTGCCGTGGTAATTTCTTTTGTAAGAGCACTGTCTGAAAAATACTTCACCGTAACACTTTGTGTATAACCCGTAAGATCAGTTATCGGATCATCAACACCTGCTTCAGATGCTAAAGCCGTTGTAGTAAAAAGCATCATTGTGCAAAGAGTCACAAGAAGAATTATGAGAGATTTTTTTGTCTTAATCAAAGCAATTCCTCCTTAAAATCAGTTAGATGTTGTAGCGTTAAGACCTTTTATAACATCATTATAGTCAGCATTTGTAACTTTTCCATCATCATTTGCATCACCGACTACACGTTTTTCTGATTTAATAAAGTCTACACCTTCGCTTGCAAGTTTTTTAACGTAATCATCTTTTACTTCAATGTTTTCAATAACTGTATTTGCATAATTTGTTATTGCCGAAGCCGTAATTTTCGCATATCTTATGATAACTTTATACGTTCCTGCAGGAACAGTAATGTCAAATGCTCCGTTTGCATCCGTAACCGCACTTCCAACTATTGTTGCACCGTTTGTTACAAGAACAAGAGCACCCTGAGCAACTGAATAGTTTGAACCCATTCCTCTTGCTTTAACAACACCGGCAACTGCCGTTCTGCCCGAAGGAGCGTCTTCCAATGTAAAGTTTATAACGCCTGTTTTTCCGTCCGGGAATGTAACAGTAACTGTTTTTGCACTCATATCAACTGCTGACGTGTAGCCTTCTGTAATTACTACAGGTGCTGCCGCAACGCCGTCTGTTGTAACCGTCTTTTTAACAACAACCGCAGCTTTAATTGTATCTTCTGTTGCATTATATGCAAACGTTGTTGTTGAAAGAGAGGCTTCATATGTAGTTACAACAACAGGTGTTGATGTAATTGCAATTGCATTTTTGTTTTCTGCATTTTTATATTCAATAACTGTGTTTATGTCTGTTCCGCCCATAAAAAGCTGAACTTCTGTTGCACCGATATCTTTTGCTCTGTCTGCAACGGGAAGTTCCAAAGACGGAGATTTATCTCCTACAGTAACCTGCTGAATATAAACAATATCGGATTCCGATACTCTTGAAAGTTCAACGCCGGATTTAACTACCAAAACAGTAGCCTGCTGGCCGCTTGTGTAGCCGTCTGTTGTTACATTGATTTTTCCGTTATCATATGTGGCAGAAGTAATTGAAGCCGCCATACATGACGAAGAAATCATAACAAGAACAGTGATAATTGCCATTGTTCTCTTTAGAAATTTCATTAATACACAACTCCTTTTTTCGTTAAAAGTATTTCTATAGTTTTCTAATATATATTATACTAAATATTCTGTTTTTTTTCAATATTAAATAATATCAAAAATCGTTTTTGTGCACATTTTACAAATATTTGAAACTTTTTTGTAGTTTGTGTCTAAAAAAGCTAAAAGGAACCGTGTTAATTTTCCTTTCAGCTCTTTAAAAACTATTGTTTATTTACTTAAAATTCTTATAGCTTTTCTTCTTTTGTCAAATCGTCAAAAACGCTTTTCGAAGCAACTGCACCGTCCGATGCCGCCGTTACAATCTGCCGCAGCGCTTTTGCTCGTATATCGCCCGCAGCATAAACATTTTTTTCGCTCGTGCGCATATTTTCGTCGGTCACAATATATCCGCCGTTTAAAAACAGCATATTTTTAACAAGTTCAGTGTTCGGCTCGGTTCCGACCGCACAAAAAACGCCCGATACATTAAGCGCGTTTTTTTCGCCCGTCACAACGTTTTTAACTTCAATGCTTTCAACACTTTCGTTTCCCGAAATTTTTTCGCAGACCGAGTCTAAAACAAACTCTATGTTTTCTTTTTTTTCGGCTGAACTTATAAGAAAGCTATTTGCTCTGAACGTTTTC
>CABUQL010000160.1 GCA_902493665.1 uncultured Eubacteriales bacterium | reverse complement strand
ATTCGAACTCTGGGTGCTTTCGCATCACTAGTTTTCAAGACTAGCTCCTTAAACCGCTCGGACACCTCTCCATGACGTGCAACATCAAAAATTATACCAATATTTGCTCTGTTTGTCAATACTTTTTTTTAAAAATAAAGATAATTTTTTGCGATAAAACATCAGTCAGCTTTGCACGGATTTTATCTTTAAAACAAATAAAAACCGCCATAAAAAACCGCACATCATTCTAACACTTTATGCTTATTTCTCCCGAGTAAAGTTTACTTTTTGTGCCGTCATCTTCCAAAACACAAAGATTAAAGTTTTCGTCAATATCATTTGCATATGCAAAATGCGTTTTTCCGCTTTTTTCAAAACTGATTTTTTTGCCGAGAACAAAACATCTTTTTTTATATTCGTCATAAAAATTTCTTTTCTCGATTTCTTTATAATATGAAAAAAACTCATTGAAAAAGTCCGCTATAATTTTGTTTTTTATGTTTTCGCTGTTTTTAAAAAGAGAACCTGCACTTTTTTTAATCTCGTCGGGAAAACCGTTTTCCGGCTCCTTAATATTTATCCCCACGCCGAGAACGCATGTTATGCTTTTGCTTTGTATTACAGATGATTCCGTAAGTATTCCGCACACTTTTTTGTCGTTTATAAAAATGTCGTTTACCCACTTGATTTTTGGATTTAAGCTTGTCAGTTTTTCAATTGCTCGGCACACGGCAACGGCTGCAAGCGGTGTTATAAGAAGTGCGTTTTCGGGTAAAATGTCCGGCTTTAGCAAAATGCTCATATAAATTCCCGTGTCTTTCGGCGAATAAAAACTTCTTCCCATTCTGCCTTTTCCGCTCGTTTGCGATTTTGCTATTGCAACCGTAAATTCGTTCAAATCTTCTTTATTTTGCATAAGATATGAATTTGTGGACGGTATAATGTCAAAAATTTTAAACGACAGCGGATAGGGGACGCTTAAATGTTTTTTTATTTCGTATTCGTTGATTTGAGAATCATTTTTCTGATTGTTTAAGTTTGTTTTAATGTCTGTCATTTGTCTTCTCCGATACTTTTATAAATTCGGGTTCCATAAATATTTACCGAGATCAACCGTGTAGTCGCTGCCGACAATTACACCCTCATTTTCCAAAAGCTTTTTCTGGACTTCTTTTCCACCGAACGCAAATGCCGGCGCAAGGTTTCCGTGTCTGTTAACAACTCTGTGACAGGGAATCACTCCGGGCGAAGGATTAAAATGAAGTGCATATCCGACAGCTCTTGAAGCCCTCGGAGAATTACAGAGTATTGCAATCTGACCGTATGTTGCAACTTTTCCTTCGGGGATTTTTTTAACCTTTTCATACACTTTGTCATAAAAACTCACTTCATCACCTCATTTGATTTTATTATAGCATTTTCGGTTATTATATGCAATAGATTGATTTTTAATTTGCCTGTAAAAACAAAGCTAAAAAACTTTGACATATATTGAAATTTGGTGTTTTATCTGCTATAATTTATGAAATATTTGACATAATTTAAGTATTGACGGCAAGGCACTAGAGAGTCAAACTCGAAAAATATGTTTTGGAGACAGACATTATATGAAAACACTTTTTAATTATCTAAAAAAATACAAAAAAGAAAGCATGCTTGCACCGATTTTTAAACTTTTGGAAGTAGTATTTGACCTTATTGTGCCGATTGTTGTTGCGAGCATAATAGACAAAGGCGTTGCAAACGGCGATAACGGATATATTGTAAAAGGATTTTTAATGCTTCTTATAATGGCGCTTATGGGACTTTTATCAAGCTTTACAGCACAGTTTTTTGCGGCAAAGGCAAGCACGTTTTTCGCAGCCGATTTAAGACAGGCAGTTTTTGACCGTATTCAAAAATTTTCGTTTTCAAAGCTTGATGATTTATCTGCCGATACGCTTATAACACGGCTTACAACCGACATAAACCAAGTGCAAAACGGACTTAATATGGGATTGAGACTGCTTCTTAGAAGTCCGTTTATAGTTGTGGGCGCAACCGTTATGGCGTTTTGCGTAAATGTAAAGTGCGCTATCATTTTTGCAGCGTCCGCTCCTGTTCTTTTTGCGGTGATATATTTCATTATGATTATAAGTATACCTCTTTATAAAAAGGTGCAGATATCGCTTGACAACATAACAAGAATTACACGTGAAAATCTTACCGGTATGCGTGTGATACGTGCTTTTTGCCGCGAAAAAGATTTTACGGACGAGTTTAAAGAAGGCAATGACGAGGTTACACGTCTTAACATTTTTGTCGGAAAAATTTCCGCACTTTTAAATCCATTAACATATGTGCTTATAAATATTGCGACGGTTTTGCTTCTTAAAAGGGCGTCGGTGCAGGTTAACACGGGAAATATGGCGCAGGGTGAGGTTGTTGCGCTTTATAACTATATGATGCAGATTATAATTGAGCTTATAAAGCTTGCGGCGCTGATTATAACAATCAATAAATCCATAGCCTGTGCAAGACGTGTTGAGAGCGTGTTAAAAACCGAGCCGGGAATGGAGTATAAAAAAGAAAGCATCTTAAATGAAGGCAGACAAAAAGAAAATCAAAACGGCGGCAGCAAAATTGAGTTTAAAAACGTGTCGTTTACGTATGACGGCGCCGGCGCTCCGAGCATTTCGGATATAAGTTTCAGCATAAAAAAAGGCGAGTGTGTGGGGATAATAGGCGGTACGGGAAGCGGAAAATCGACATTGGCACATCTTGCCGCAAGGTTTTACGATGCTGACAAAGGCGAGATTTTAATTGACGGAGCAAATATTAAAAATTATTCAAAAAGCGAAATAAATAAAAAAGTAAGCGTTGTTTTGCAAAAGCCTGTTCTTTTTTCGCAGAGCGTGAGGGATAATCTTAAATGGGGCGATAAAAATGCAGATGACGCTTCTTTGTGGAAAGCGCTTGAAATTGCACAGGCAAAAGATGTTGTAATGTCAAAAAAAGGGCAGCTTGACTTTTTAATCGAACAAAACGGAAAAAATCTTTCGGGCGGGCAAAGGCAGCGTATAGCCATTGCACGTTCTCTTTTGAAAAAAAGCGAAATTCTTATTTTTGACGACAGTTTAAGCGCACTTGATTACGCTACCGACGCCGCACTGCGCGAGGCGCTTAAGAAAAATCTTTCCGATACAACAACGGTTTTTATAACGCAGAGAATTTCAGGGATAATAGACGCCGATACTATTTTGGTTATGGATAACGGACGTATTGCGGGAAAAGGAACGCATGAGTATCTTTTAAAAAACTGCGAAGTTTACCGTGAAATATATTATTCGCAGTTTCCCGATGATAAGGGGAACGAAAAATCCGAAAACGCATTTTCGGGAGGTGGAGCAAATTGAGCAAAAGAGCGGAAAACAATAAAAAAACAAAAAACAGCGAAAGCTTTGAGGTGCTTAAAAAGCTTTTAAAAAGTATGGGAAAATATAAGTTTTTAATTGCACTTAGTATAGTTTTGGCGACGGTTTGCGTTGTTTTGCAATTATATGTGCCTATACTTTTCGGAAACGCAATCGATAAAATCGTGGAAAAAAACAGTGTTAATTTTAAAGAGGCCGGAGCATTTTTGCAAAAAGTTTTGATATTTGTTGTATTATCTTCCGTCATAACGTGGATAATGAATGTTATAAACAACAAGGCGGCATACAGTATTGTAAATAGCCTTCGTCTTAAGGCAACAAACCGCATTATGAAGCTTCCTTTGTCATATCTTGATAAGAGAAGTACGGGAGATGTGCTCAGCTGCATTATAGCTGATGCCGATATTTTGTCGGACGGTCTTGTTTTGGGACTGACTCAGCTTTTTTCGGGAATTGCAACAATTATATTAACGCTTGTTTTTATGTTTTCAAAAAACATATCAATAACAATTATGGTTGTTTTGCTGACACCTTTAAGCTTTTTTGCAGCAAAGTTTATTTCATCGCGTTCTTATAAAATGTTTAAACTGCAAAGCGAAACACGTGCCGAGCAAACAGCGTTTG
>CABUQL010000159.1 GCA_902493665.1 uncultured Eubacteriales bacterium | reverse complement strand
AAGCGCTCTTGCAATTTCAAGACGTCTTCGTGCGCCGTATGCAAGCGAACCTGCCTCAAGGTTTGCGTATTTTTCCATATTGAAAAATGCTAAAAGCTCCATTGCCTCTTCGCGCGACTTTTTCTCGCTTTTTCTGTAGCCTGCAAGATGTGTTACCGACGAAAAAAGGCTTTGATGTGTGGAGTTGTGAAGTCCGACTTTAACGTTATCTATAACCGACATATTTGAAAAAAGTCTGATGTTCTGGAATGTTCTTGCAATTCCCATTCTGCTGACCTGTGAAACCGTTTTGTGCTCTGTTGAACGGCCGTCGATTAAAATATTTCCTCTTGTCGGCTGATAAACACTTGTAAGAAGGTTAAACACCGTCGTTTTTCCGGCACCGTTAGGACCGATAAGACCTGCAATTTCAGTACGTCCTACAGTAAGCGAAAAATCGTCAACTGCGGTAAGTCCGCCGAAATCTATTCCGAGATGATGTGTTTCGAGAATCGGGCATTTGTTTATGTCGCGTTCAGGAACAATTGAATTGCTTGGATATGAAACCATTTTACTCATTTGCGGCGCCCTCCTTTGGATCGGATTTTTTTCTCATTGAGTCAAACCATGCACTGATTCTTTCACGCATTTGCTTTGCACCTTCGCTGTTTTTGGCGAGCATAACTATTATAAGGATTATTGCGTAAAGAAGCATACGGTAATCGGAGAATTCTCTGAGGAGTTCAGGTAAAATGTAAAGTACCGATGTTGCAACGATCGTTCCGACTATATTGCCCATACCGCCGAGTACGACGAACACGAGAATAAGTATTGACTGATTGAAGTCGAATTTCTTTGCGGCAATTGTTGAGAAGTTCATTGCGTAAAGTGCGCCTGCCATACCTGCAAGTATTGCCGATATGATAAATGCGGTAAGTTTGTATCTTGTAACGCTGATACCAACCGATTCAACCGCAATTTTGTTGTCGCGGATAGCCGTTATGGCACGTCCTGATTTTGAGTTTATAAGGTTTAAAATGATAAACAGTGTGAATAGAATTAAAAGAACACCCGAACCGAACGAAGCCAGTTTTTGAATACCGACTGTTCCCTGCGGTCCGTTTATGATGAGTGTTCCGCTTGAAAGCTTTAATGCTTCAACGTTTTTCATGCTGAAATGAAGTCCGTTTGCGTCAACACCGACATAAAGGCAGTTTACGATGTTTTTGATAATTTCTCCGAATGCGAGTGTAACAATTGCAAGGTAGTCGCCGCTGAGTCTTAAAACCGGGATGCCTATTAAAAGTCCTGCTATACCTGCGCAGATTCCGCCGATTATGATGGCAATTAAAAGTCTGAGCGGAGAAGATGTTACGGTCTGCTGAAGGCTTACCGCAGCAATAACGCCCGAAAATGCGCCGATGCTCATAAATCCTGCATGTCCGAGGCTGAGCTCGCCCAAAAATCCAACCGTGAGGTTAAGCGAGAGCGCCATTACGATGTATGTGCAGATAGGAACGAACTGTCCGCTTATTGAGTTGCTGATTGCGCCTGCTTTTTGGAGCGGAAGCAAAACCAAAAATGCAATTATTATAATCGAATACGCACTGATATTTGTGCGGGTAAATTTGTTTAAATCTCTGTATCTCTTCATTGGTTTCACCTCACACTTTCTCCGTAATCTTCTTGCCTAAAAGACCTGTAGGTTTAACAAGAAGTACGATAATCAAAACAGCAAATACAATTGCGTCGGAAAGTGCCGATGAAATATATGATTTACTGAAAATCTCAATTATTCCGAGAAGTATACCGCCTATCATAGCGCCGGGGATTGAACCGATTCTGCCGAATACCGCTGCGGTAAATGCTTTGATACCGGGCATTGCTCCGGTTGTCGGAACCAAAACGGGGTATGCCGAACAAAGAAGAACACCTGCAATTGCTGCAAGAGCGCTTCCTATAGCAAATGTAAGCGAAATCGATACGTTTACATTAATACCCATAAGCTCTGCTGCGTCTTTGTCTTCCGAAACGGCTCTCATTCCTTTTCCGATTTTTGTTTTCTGTGTAAAAAGTGTAAGAGCTATCATAATAACGATACAAGTAATAACCGTAACGATAGATTCTGCGGTTATTATAAGCTTTCCGCCAAAGAGTGAAAGCGATGAAAACGAAATCGAAGTTTTAAAAGACTTCGGTGCGCTGCCCCAAATTAAGAGAGCGGCATTTTGTAAAAAGTAGCTGACACCGATTGCAGTAATAAGAACGGCAAGCGACGAAGCTTTTCTTAAAGGTTTATAAGCAAATCTTTCGATTGCAATTCCCAAAACAGTGCAGACAACCATTGAAATTAAAAGTGCTGTAATGGGGGAAAGTCCAAGATAAGTAGTTGCACAAAAAGATATATATGCACCAACCATAATGACATCGCCGTTGGCAAAGTTAAGCATTTTTGCAATACCGTAAACCATTGTATATCCGAGCGCTATAATCGCATATACACTGCCAAGACTGATTCCGTTAATCAGATTGGATAGGAAAGTCATTTAAGTTAACACCTCGTATTCTTAAAATTTAGATATAATAACGAGTAATACTCATTTATTTTCTGTAATTATTTAAAAAAAATTCAATTTTTAAAGCATTTTTAATAAAAAACACATTCGTCAAAAACGCAATAAAACCCTCAGCCGAACCGGCGGGGGATTTTAATAAAAATAAAAAGAGCAGACGCAGACGCAAATTACGGTTTTGCGTCCGCAGTCTGCTTCAATTATATTTTTAATTAGTTGATACCAACATAAGCTCCGTTTTTAATAACCATACCTTTAGGCTGTTTTGAAACTTCACCAGATTCAGACCAAGCCATATCAGTACCTGTAAGTCCATTGATTTTAAATTCCGGATTTGTGAACTGTGCAATCAAAAGGTCGCAGATTTTTGCGTTATCCATTGAAGTGTCAATTTTTGCTGCTACACAAGCGTCATAAAGAGCCATTACTGTATCATATCCGTCTGCCGCAAACTGATTCGGGACTTCTTTGAATTTTTCTTGATATTTTGCAACAAAATTCTTTGTAAGTTCATCCTGTGCATCTGCTGTGAACGGTGTAAGAAGCATTACGCCTTCAGCGAGTTTTGTGTCAAAGTTTTCAACTGTTAAGATACCGTCCATACCGTCAACACCAAAGAATTTGGGTTCGTATTTCATTTTTGCTGCCTGTGAAAGAATAAGCGAAGCAGGTGTGTAGTAAATCGGGAGGAACAAAAGGTCTGCTCCTGCAGATTTAGCTTCGTTAAGCTGTGATGTAAAGTCATTTGCAGAATCATCTGTAAATGTCTTTGTGCAAACGACTTCAAGACCGAGCTTTTCAGCTTCTGTCATAAATTTCTGATAAATACCTGTTGAATATGCGTCTGAGTTGTTGTAGATGATAGCGATTTTTTCGCCGAGTTTCTTTTCACTGATGTATTCTGCGGAAGCAACACCCTGGTTAGGATCCGTAAAGCACATCTGGAACATATTGTCTTTTCTCGGAATTGTGACGTTTCCGTTTTTGTCAGGCTGTCCGCCGATTACATCTGTTGAAGATGCAGAAGGTGTTACAGCAAATATTCTGTCTGAGTTAAGTTCTGTTGAAACAGCGATACAAGGCTGTGTTGTAACAGTACCCATTGAAATCTGCATACCCCAGTCTTTAAGTTTGTTGTATGCGTTAACTGATTTTTCGGCGTCATTTTCGTCGTCTTCAAATTTGAGTTCGAACTGAATTCCGCCTTTTGCATTAATTTCTTCAACTGCAATTTCCGCACCGTTTTTGACGGCTGTTCCGTAAATAGCAGCGCCTTTGATAGCTGCCGAGTCGCCTGTTTTGTTTCCTGCACCATTTCCGCATCCGGCAAATGCCATGACCATAACGGCGGAAACTAAAATGATGCTTACGATTTTTGCTAATTTTCTCATTTCAGATACCCTCTTTGCTATTTTTTACGGTGCGAATAAAGCACCATTCCCCTTAAAGGTTGTAAGTATGTTACCACAAAATTGCTTTTAT
>CABUQL010000158.1 GCA_902493665.1 uncultured Eubacteriales bacterium | reverse complement strand
TCGCAAATATCCGTCTGTTGTATTCTGCGGTATTGCAAACGCTTTTTTGCCTTCTCATATAAGCGATACGCAATGCGGTTTTAAATGCTTTACAAAAAGCGCCGCATTTAAAATTTTTGAAAAGCTCACTTTAAAAAGATTTGCTTTTGATTTTGAGATTATTTACATTGCTCAAAAACTCGGCCTTTCAATCGGCATTTTAGACCTTAAAATGGCGGATAATGTGAGCATAAATCCTCATATTATCACAGAATCGGCAAATATGCTTTTTGACGTATTAAAGGTGAAATACAATGACTACAGACACAAATACGAATAACATTTTCAAATGCATAAACGACAGCAAAAAGATGTTTTTTGCTTTTCTGCTGTTTTTATGCTTATTAAGATTTTTTGCTTTCGGCATTAAATATTATCCGTATCTCGACGATTATATCCAGTACGGCACATATCATCTTTACAATGCGTCATACATTTTAATAACCGTCGGCACTGTTTACACCCGTCCCCTTGCCGCACTTTGCGATTTTTTTATATGGTCGCGTCTTAATATGACCCTGTCGCTGGTTATAATTTTTGCAATGCATTTTTTGTCGTCATATTTTATAGACATATCGCTTAAAAAAGTTAATGTTTTTTTAAGTCCCGTTTTCTTTGTTTTTTTCTTTTTCACCCCCTTTGCTTTTGAAGGATTATACTGGCTCAGTGCATCTTCAAGGATAGTTTTGGGAATTTTCTTTGCCTCACTTTCATCAATTTTTCTTGTGAAGAGAAAAACAGTTCTTTTTGCTCTTTTTAACCTTGTTTCATATTGTTTTTACGAGCAAACTATGATTTTCTCGGTTGTTTTTAATTCTTTCGTTGTTTTCATGCTTTCAAAACATAATGATAAATCCGCAAAAAATACACATTTAGGCCGCAGATTATATTCTATCATATTTGCAAACGCTTTAATTGTCGCATTATATTATATTGCGTTTTCAAAATGTGGAAAATTTGTATCGCGAAATGAGATCCATTTTTCGCTAAAAAACATTTTTAAGTTTTATAATCTCATAAGATGTTTGGACACACCCGCATATTTTAAGATCAGCAACACAAGTTTGATTTTGATATCAGTCGTTCCTTCGCTTATAATCTGCATGCACGGCAAAAATCAAAGCTTTTCGCACGAAAAATTATATTTGGGTATTGCATTAATAGTACTTCCGATGGCACCGTATTTTTTCTTGGGCGACTTGCCATATCTTAGAAATACGGTGATTTCCTCAATAGGCGCTGGGCTTTTATTTGACAGTATACCGCAAGGATTTTTAAAAAAATCACTTTCGTTTTTATTGTGTCTGTTTTTTATAAATGCACAAATCAATATGCTTTCAAATCAAAAACTCACTTTTGAAGAAGACACAAAAATCATTAAAAATCTTGCTCCGTTTATTTCAGAAAACAGCACATATTATCTTTGCGGTGCAAATATCACGGTTTCTACAACTTAAACATAACGTCCTCCGACTGGGCATTGACGGGCGCAATGAGATTTTGCAAAAACAGTGCAAAAATTAAATACATTACTCCCATACCATCTCTTAACGATGCAAAAGACAAAAACAAGGAAATTATTTTTATTTCGGACGATTTAAAAATTTCAAAATAACTATTTACTATTTTGAAAAAGTAAGATATAATAAAATAAATTATTATAAACGCAAGGAGAAACATATGACGGATAAAGTTAATGTTTTGGGAGTTAAAATAGACAAGAATACAATTGACGAAGCGGCAAATAAAATACTTGATTTTACAAACGAAACCGATAAAACAAGATACGTTTTTACGCCGAATTCGGAAATGATAATGGAAGCATACAAAAACGAGCAGTTTAAAACCGTTTTAAACAGTGCCGATATTCTTTCAGCCGACGGAATCGGAGTTGTGTATGCCTCAAAAATCTTAAAAAATCCAATTTCAGAAAGATGTGCCGGATACGATATTGCGTGCAGTCTTTTAAAACTTTTGGACGAAAACAAAAAATCTCTTTACCTTTTCGGCTCGCGTGACGAAGTTGTGCAAACCGCCGCAAAAAACATAAACGAAAAGTATAAAAACATAAATATCTGTGGTCTTCAAAACGGTTTTTTTGACGAAGAAAAAGAAAAACAGATAATTGAAGATATTAACGAGAAAAAACCGGACGTTGTTTTTGTATGTCTCGGTTTTCCGAAACAGGAATACTGGATTTACAATAACGCAAAAAATCTTAATGCAAAAGTTTTAATGGGGCTCGGCGGAAGTCTTGACGTATTTGCCGGTGCAGTAAAGCGGGCGCCTTTATTCTTTCAGAAACTCGGCATTGAGTGGTTATACAGATTATGCAAACAGCCTCAAAGGTTTATGCGTATGACGGTACTTCCTAAATTTGCTCTTACGGTTATTGCAAAAGGAAAAAAATACAAATAACAGAGGATAAAACAATGAAACTTATAGTAATTGAAGGTGTGGATTCCAGCGGAAAAGCTACGCAGTCGCATCTTTTATATGAAAATCTTATAAAAAAAGGCATTAAAGTATTTGCCGCAGAATTTCCGAATTATAAAAGCCGTTCATCCGAGCTTGTAAAAATGTATTTAAACGGAGATTTCGGAAAAGATGCAAACGACGTTAACCCCTATGCTGCATCGGTGTTTTTTGCCGCAGACAGGGTTGCTACATATAAAACAGAATGGCTTTCGGTTACAGATGATGTGATAATCGCCGACCGCTACACAACGTCAAACATGATTCATCAGGCAGCAAAATTTAATGATTTAAAAGACAAGGAAAACTTTCTTAACTGGCTTTTTGATTTCGAATACGAAAAGTTAAAACTCCCTGTTCCCGACCTTACAATTTTTCTTGATATGCCGGTAAAATATGCGCAGATTCTTATGAAAAACAGACCGAACAAAATCAACAATTCGTCGGTTAAAGATATTCATGAAAGTAACGAAGAATATCTTCAAAAATCATATGACAACGCCGTTTACGTTGCAGAAAAATTCGGCTGGAAAAGAATATGCTGTGTTGAAAACGAGAGAATAAAAACACCTGAAGAAATATCAAACGAAGTGCTTTCGGAGGCTTTGAAAATCTTATAAAACAAAAAAACTTACAGATAATTAAAAGTTATAAAGTTTTATAAAAACCAAGGGCGGTATAACCATGATTTACGATGTAACAAAATACGGAATTGTCGGCGACGGTATTTTTAACAACACGCAAAAAATCAAAGAATTAATTGATATAATTTCCAAAAACGGAGGCGGAAAGCTTTATTTTCCCGCTGGAAAATATGTAACAGGCTCTGTGATACTCAAAAGCAATATGACGCTTTATCTTGAAAACGGAGCGGTTATTTTAGGAAGCGAAGATGAAAAAGACTACGTTTTTTTGGAGAATCAAGATATATCAGATTACTGCCGAAAAGGCAGAACGGCAATTATTTGCGCTTTTAATGCCGAAAATGTTGCAATCTGCGGTCACGGCACAATTGACGGCAGAGGAAAAATATGGTGGGAGGAAAGAAGAAATTCGCACCGTCCCCGTTCGGTTCAGTTCATACTTTGCAAAAACGTAAAAATCGAAGATATTACAATTATCAATTCGCCTATGTGGACGGTTAATCCCACATGCTGCGAAAATGTAAACATAAGAGGAATTTCAATTGAAAATCCCGCCACATCGCCGAACACCGACGGAATAAATCCCGAAAGCTGTAAAAACGTACATATATCAGACTGCACAATAAATGTCGGCGACGACTGTCTTACGCTTAAATCCGGAACGGAAAACGAGCCCTTAATGGCAAGAACGCCCTGTGAAAACATTACGGTTACAAACTGCACAATGATTAACGGTCACGGCGGTGTTGTTATAGGAAGCGAAATGACGGGCGGTGTTAAAAATGTTGTTATTTCAAACTGCATTTTTAACGGAACTGACAGAGGCATAAGAATTAAGACGCGCCGAAAGAGAAAAGGAACCGTTGAAAGAATCCTTATAAGCGGAATTGTTATGGACAACGTTAACGTTC
>CABUQL010000157.1 GCA_902493665.1 uncultured Eubacteriales bacterium | reverse complement strand
GTGAAAAACGGCACAAGCATAAAATGGAAGGACAATTTCGCAAAAAAGAACGCAACATTTTTGGAAGACGGATACATCATCGGTTATCTTGAAATGTCACTCGGAGAAGAAACAAGAGAAACAAGAATTCACAGAGTACTTCCGAAACTTGTAAGAAAACTCCCTCCTGAGCTTTCCGTTACGCAGGATGAATGGGAAATTCTAATTCGTTCAAATGTTGAGCGTTCCAAATTTAAATGTACACTTTTAAGTGCGGTCGCTCCGCTTCAGGAGGCTTGCAACATCAGAGAAAAAGAACTTGTTAAAGTCTTTTCTCACACAAGACCTGACGGCACGGGCTTTCAGACTTCAATATCCCCCGACTTTAAATACAAAGGTGTTGGCGAAAACTTACATTTATGTGCTACAAACCATGCAACACCGGAAGATGCCATGAACGGCTGGATGAACAGTCCCGGTCACAGAGCAAATATTTTAAGAGACAGTTTTGACTATATCGGTGTAGGTTCTAACTCCGGAGGCGCAGTTCAGATTTTTGCAATGTGGAACAATCCTATCGTATCGGTTACAACATGTTCAGGCAAAATGAACTATGAAGACGAAGATGACATGCAAAAAGATTACGCTATATGCACAACAAGCGACGGACTTGTATCTTACCTTCCTATCGACATAAACAGTATGACGAAAATCGACGGCGGATATCAAATGAATCTGCGTTGTGAAACACCTGTTATTTTCACAATTGGAAACGGCAAAAACAATTCCGGAAACGTTTCGCAAAACGGAAACAACGATTCGCAAAACACATCTTCACCGAAATTTACAGACGTTGCATCCGACGCATACTATGCAAATGCAGTTGCATGGGCAGTTGAAAAGAAAATAACATCGGGTACGTCAGACACGCAATTTTCACCTGATGCAAACTGCACAAGAGCGCAGATTTTAACTTTCCTCTGGCGTGCAGTAGGTTCGCCGAAAGCGACTATGGGCAATCCTTTCACAGATGTTAAAACAACAGATTACTACTATGACGCAGCAATCTGGGCATATGATATGGATATGGTAGAAGAAGGAAAATTTGAAGCAAACACACCTTGCACAAGAGCTGCAACTGTTACATATCTTTGGAAAAATGCAGGCTGGCCCGACGCATCAAGTGAATCTTCATTTAAAGACGTTTCAAATAACGCAGATTATGCAGAAGCTGTTGCATGGGCAGTTGAAAACAAAATAACAAGCGGTATAAGTGCAACAGAATTTGGTCCCGATAACATCTGCAGCAGAGGTCAGATTGTTACTTTCTTAAACAGAGCTTTAAAATAGTTTCGATTAAAAACATACCTTTTAAAATATTTTGAAACAAAAAAGTTTTGCAAAATTATTGAGCTTAAAAAAACCACGCGATAATCGCGTGGTTTTTATTTGCATATTATTTTAACTTTTGGCAAAATTGCCTTTATAAACCATATTGGCTTCAAGTCTCCGGCGTCTTATCTGAAACTTTTTCTGTACTCTTTCGGCGGTGCGCCGTATCTTTTTTTAAAAGCGGTTGAAAAGTAATTTGAATCGTCAAATCCGCACGAAAACGCAACGTCCGTAACAGAATAATCAGTATTTTTTAAAAGCTCGGCGCCCCGTGACATTCTTACATTATTTATGTACTGCATAATTGAAATTTTGCTTTCCGATTTGAAAATCTGCCTTAAATACTCCTCGGAATATCCGACCGCACGTGCAACATCAGCGCACAAAATTTTTCTGTTATAGTTTTCGTATATAAAAATCAGTGCATTTTGAAATATCTTTTTTTCGCCCGGCTTTTCCCATTCGTACCTGTTGCAGACCTCATAAAGCTTTAAAACCATATATTCAAGCGGCCGTATTATTGCGTTTACTCTGTCTAAATCGGGTACTGATTTTGAAAGTTTTAAATACAAATCGGAAAACTTTTTTCCACCGTATTTTTCAACCAGTTTTGCACACTTTTGCGAACGGCCCATTTTCCCTCTGTAGCCTGAAATATTTACGCACATTATTGTTTTCCCTTCACAGATTATGGGATATACAAACTCCTCTACCCCTGCATAACAATGCGCATAATATGTGCATTTAATATCTTTTTTCTCAAGCATACGTTTATTGTGAATACATTTTTTTCGCATAACCGAATCTGTTTTTAAATATTCGCAAACAGGGATTCTGTGAATTTCATAATCCAAAAGCGTCGGCAGACAGTTGCCGAAGTTATTGTAAAAGCAACTGAGCATTACGCTATAACCGCACTCACGCAAAAAGTCAATATAATCTGTAATGTCTTTTAATACAGTGTTCATTTTTACCTCCGAAAACATCGGATTTTAAAGATTTTACATTAAAATTTAGAGGTTTTCTTTATAAAACTATTATATAATAAACACAAACAAAAGTCAACACACCGCGAAATTACAAATCAAAACGGCAGATGGGAGAATTTATGAACACGTACATTGAAAATCCTAAAGAAATACCTATTATTGCAAACGTAGATGTGTTAGTTTGCGGAGGCGGTGTGGCAGGAGTCGGCGCTGCAATAAGAGCCGCTCGCATGGGCGCAGACGTAATGCTTATAGAAGCGCTTGACTGCCTGGGAGGAATGGCAACCATGATGTCACACTGGGCGGGAAGATCGTCAAGCAAAATAATGACCGAAATTATATCCCGCTGCAAAAACAAGTATGAAAATTTGGGATATGACAAAAACAACTGCTGCAACGATTTTGCGATAAATCAGGAAGTTATGAAAATCGTTCTTGACGAAATGACGAAAGAAGCAGGCGTTAAAACCTTATTTTACACGCTTTTTTGCGACTCAATCACCAAAAGCGGAAAAATAATCGGCGTAACTGTTCAAAACAAAAGCGGCCGCGGTATGATTTTTGCAAAATGCATAATTGACGCAACTGGCGACGGAGATGTTGCCGCATCTGCCGGCGTCCCCTACTTTAAAGGCAGAGAATCCGACGGCAAAATGCAGCCGTGCACAATAATGTTTAAAGTCGGCGGTGTTGATTATAGCCGTGCGGTATTTCCGGGCTCTTTTGAAACAAGGGTTGAAACGAAAAAAGGCGAGCTTCAATCGCTTGCAAAAAAAACTTTGCCGTTTCCGGCGGGGCATGTGCTCCTTTACAGGCAAACAACTCCCGGAACCGTTTGCTGCAATATGACAAACTGCATAGATGTTGACGCGACAAATGCCGAGGATTTAACACGCGGCATCAGAGTTTGCAGGTCACAAATTGAGCCTATCGTAAAGTTTTTGCGAAAGTTCGTTCCGGGATATGAAAACTGCTTTCTCATCGGCTCCGCATCGCTTTTGGGGATAAGAGAAACAAGACATTTTAAAGGCAAGGCATCGCTTATGCCCGAGGATATTTTAAATGCCAAAGAGTTTGACGATTGGGTTGTAAAACGTGCATTTTTTAATTTTGACGTGCACAATATGACGGGCGCAAGCCTTGATAAAACCGGCGTTCAGCACAAATGGCCGCAGCCAAAAGATTACACAATCCCCTACGGCTGTCTGCTTCCCGAAAACATTGAAGGTCTTCTTTTGTCGGGAAGAAATATCAGCGGCAGCCACCTTGCACATTCAAATTTCAGGGTGATGCCCATTGCTATGGCAATCGGCGAGGCAGCAGGAATTGCAGGTGCAATTTCGGCTAAGAAAAACATACCGCTTTGCAAGGTTGATGTAAGAAAAATCCAGGAAGAAACAGAAAAATAACAGAATAAAAATAAAAACCGCAAAAACAATTCACTCACCAAATACAAGCGGAAAAGCGCAAATTATGAAGAGCAAAAAGGGAAAATGAAAAAACATGCAATACAAAAACATCCGAAGGCACTAAAGTGCCGAATCCCGGAGGTTTTTGTGTATATTGTTTTATTTTTAATCAAGAGTAATTGTTATTGTGTTGTCCTGTCCTTTATGGAAAGATGCGCTTACCGTTTTTGTTTTGCCGTTTGCCGAAGCTGTTACATCATAATCGCCGTAAAATCCGCTTACAGAATATTTACCATCGCTTGAAGTTTTA
>CABUQL010000156.1 GCA_902493665.1 uncultured Eubacteriales bacterium | reverse complement strand
CCGCCGTTTCGCTCGTCCCAGCCGAGACGGTACATATTTGAAGCGGTTTTTGACATTTCAACTACAAACGGAGCTTTAAATATATCTTTCATTATCTGTTCACCAATACCTTTTTTTCGTATTCTTTTACTTCTGTAAGATAGTCGGATTTAACATTTTCCGATTTTAAATATTCTTCCCAAACTTCGCCCATAGGCATAGTTTTCATTTCTTCGCTTACAACCATTAGTTCTGTAAGTTCGTTGTTATCCTGAAGCTTTTTCATCATATCGTTAGGCTGCAAAAGTGCGAAAAGAAGTGATTTTTGCACATTTCTCATACCCGTAACCCATGCGCTGATTCTGTTTATTGAAGCGTCAAAATAATCTGTTGCTATAAACACTCTGTCAAGTGCGTCGTTTCTTACGATTTCTTTTGCGATTTCTTTTGTTTCATCGTCAAACAAAACAACGTGGTCGCTGTCCCAGCGAACCGGTCTTGTAACGTGGAGAGCGATTTTTTCGTTGAAGAGGAGCATTGACGAGATTTTATCTGATACGAGTTCTGTCGGGTAGTAATGGCCGTTATCCATAAGCGGAGTGATTTTTTTCTCATTTATGTAATTCATGCAGAATTCCGCAGAGCCTACCGTATATGATTCGAGTCCGATACCGAACACTTTTGATTCGAGTGTTACAAAGACTTTGCTTTTATCGTAAGGGATTGAAAGAATTTCGTCGAGCGAGTCTTTAAAGCGTTTTCTCGGTGCCAATCTGTCAGCCGGGATGTCTTTAAATCCGTCGGGAATCCAGATGTTCATTACGCACGGAACATTTGTCTGCTCGGCAAAATACTGTGATATTTCAAGGCATCTTTTGCCGTGTTCAATCCAGAATTTTCTTGTTTTTTCATCGGGTGACGAAAGTGTGAGATTATCTTTTACCATAGGGTGCGAGAAGAATGTGGGGTTAAAGTCGATTCCCATATTTCTTTCTTTTGCAAATTCAACCCATTTTTCAAAGTGTTTGGGTGATATTTTATCGCGGTCGGCATATTTGCCGTCGTCAAATATTGCGTAGCTTGCGTGGAGGTTAAGCTTCTTTTTGCCGGGGATAAGGCTCATTGCTTTATCGATATCTTCCATGAGCTCTTTATATGTTCTTGCTTTTCCGGGATAATTACCTGTTGTCTGGATTCCGCCGGAAAGCGCTTCTTTACAGTCAAAGCCTGTTACGTCATCGCCTTGCCAGCAATGCATTGAAACAGTGACATTTTTTAATGTTTCAATTACCTTATCGGTATCAATGCCGTATTTGGCATATTTTTCTTTTGCGTGTTCGTATGGATTCATATTAATTCTCCTTGTATTAAATTCCCTTACTTTTTTGAAAAAAAGTAAGCAAAAAACTCAGGGCAAAACTTCGTTTTGCGTTAGGTAACTTAAAAGTTAACCAATCTTAAATTCAAAAGCTTTTTTTAATTACCGCTCAAACTCTTGAAAAAGTAAGCAAAAAACTCAGGGTAAAACCAAAAATTCAACAAAAAAAGAGCAAGTCTTTTTCTGACTGTATTTGCAGCAAATGACCTGCTCTTTATTTTTAATTGATTTTAAAGAAGTGATTTATAAAGTTCTTTAATTTCTTCAACACTTGTATCTCTCGGATTTCCGGGACGGCAAGCGTCATCAAAAGCCGACTGCGAAAGGAAGTCGAGGTCTTTTTCTTTAACTATTTCTTTAAGGTTGGCAGGAATTCCGACGTCTTTTGAAAGTTTCTTTACAGCGTCAACAGCGGCCTTTCTGTATTCTGACTGTGACATATCTTCAACACCTTCAACGCCCATTGCTTTTGCGATATATTTATATTTATCGCCTGTAGCTTCTGCATTATATTCCATAACTGTAGGAAGAATAATTGCATTTGCAACACCGTGCGGTGTATTGTAAAGCGCTCCCAAAGGATGTGCCATTGAGTGAACAATACCGAGTCCTACATTTGAAAAGCCCATGCCTGCAACATACTGACCGAGAGCCATTCCTTCTCTGCCCTCGGGTGTGTTTTCAACAGCGCCTCTGAGGTGTTTTGAAATGATTTCAATTGCTTTTAAATGGAACATATCCGAAAGTTCCCAAGCGCCTTTTGTGATATATCCTTCAATTGCATGGGTAAGAGCGTCCATACCCGTAGCTGCGGTAAGACCTTTAGGCATTGAAGACATCATATCGGGGTCTACAACTGCAACAACCGGAATATCATGAACGTCTACGCAAACCATTTTACGGCTTTTTTCTTCGTCTGTTATAACGTAGTTGATTGTAACTTCTGCAGCTGTTCCGGCAGTTGTCGGAACTGCGATAATCGGTATACATTTATTTTTTGTCGGTGCAACGCCTTCAAGGCTTCTTACATCGGCAAATTCGGGGTTGTTAATAATAATACCGATTGCTTTTGCGGTATCCATTGAAGAACCGCCTCCGATTGCAACTATGCAGTCAGCACCGAATTTTTTAAATTCGTCAACGCCCGATTTTACGTTTGAAATTGTCGGGTTTGCCTGGATGTTTGAAAAAATTGTATATTCGATTTTGGCATTATCCAAAACGTCTGTTACTTTTTTTGTTACATTAAATTTAATAAGATCGGGGTCTGAAGCTACAAATACTTTCTTAAAGCCTCTGCCTTTAATCTCGTCGGGGATTGAGTTTATTGCTCCCGCACCGTGATATGAAGTTTCGTTCAATACAAATCTGTTTGCCATTTTTAACAACTCCTCTACATTTGAATTATAAAACTTTTATTAGACATCGGAATTTTTCGAAAAATATCCGATACCCAAGAAGGATTATTACCTTCTTATAGTTTAAATATAACACTAAAAATGAAAAAATAAAAGGACACTATTTGTCTTAAACAGTGTCCTTATTTGCAAGGTGGTTTTTTCTCCACTGATGAGGCGTTACCCCATAATGTTTGGCAAAAAGACGGTGAAAATAACTTACGTTATCATAGCCTACATACATTGCAATGTCGCTTATATTCATATCTGTGTTTGCAAGAAGCGACAGTGCCTTTGAAAGGCGTTTTTCCTGTACGATTTCAGTATACGTCTTGCCCGTTTTTTTCTTTATTTCGCGCGAAAACCAGTAAAAATCATAGTGCAGACTTTTTGCAAGATAAGTAAGAGAACCGTCTTTGTAGTTTTCGTCAACATATCTTAACATTTCCATAATTGCAAATTCATCGTCGGTCTGATATGCAAGACGGTCTGTATAAAGCGTGAGCTGCATAAACAAAAGCGCCATTGTAAAACGCAGAATTTTCTTGTCATTTGCGTTGTCGTCAACCAGAGCGCATATGAGATTTTCAACAAGATTCTGAACGGGGACGATGTCGGAAACTTCAAAGTAAAGATATCCTGATTTATCACTGTTATTTTTCAAACATTCGATAATAAACTTTTTAAGCGGCGTTGCTTCATCGCCCACAACAGTAAAAAGATTGTCGAAAAATTCGGGAAGAATTATAAAATTAATTGAAATATCGTCTTTTGACGCAGGCAGAATTTCCTGTCCGGCGTTTTGACCGAGAACAAGAAGTTCACCTTGTTTTAAAACTATTTTATTGCCGTTTATGATGTGTGTTGTCTGTCCCGAAAGGGAATATATCATTTCTATGTAGTCGTGCGAGTGTTTCGGAAAATGGACAAAACGGGTGTGCGGACGTACGCTTATAAGCTTTCCCGATTTTAAAAGCTTTTTGCAGTTGATTTTGCTTCCGGCATGTGCCATATAAAGATTTTTGTCAATGTTTTCACCGTTTAAAATCCGTTTTTCTTCGTCGGTTATTACACCGAGTTTTTTAATGATATTTTCATTTATCATAAAAATCTCCATTCCGCCGCCCTGTAACGGCATAAACAGTAATAAACATCTCTTATTCAATCAGGGCAAGGAATGATAAGAGATTTTTAACCCATGTGCGTTTTTCGAGCAATGCGAGAAAAAAATCGCACGGGTAGCTAAATTCTGCCGGAGGCTGACGGGAAAGGAACTTTCACGTCATCTCCATTCCGCCGCCCTGTAACGGCATAAACAGTAATAAACATCTCTTATTCA
>CABUQL010000155.1 GCA_902493665.1 uncultured Eubacteriales bacterium | reverse complement strand
AAATCAAGTGTGAGCATTTCATAAGTCCGCAAAGCCTTATCATTTTTTTCAAAAACAAAAATGACGTTTCGGGAAAAATGCAAAAGTGAACTGCCCTGAATTTAAGCGCAGGCTTATCTTTTATGACAAAACAGTCAATCGAAAAATCTCCCGTTTTTCTTCTGTAAGGACCGACAAGCTGCAAAATTGTTGAAAATGCGTGAATAAGACCCACATCTTCACTGTATGTAATAAGGATTTTTTCGCATCCGCAGTCAATTTCATATTCGTAGTCCGTTTTGCCGCAAAAAGCGTCTGAAACTTTTGAAGCCGAAATAATCGCTGCGTTTTTAAGATTGCTGCTTTTAATAACATTAAGATTTGACTTTCCCGAAGTAAAGTTGTCCCACAACTCACAGCTGAGCTTTAAAAATTTTTCATTTTTAAAACTGTCGCTGACCATAAGATTGACATTTTCGGAAAATACTAGATTTCCCTCTTTTTTTTCGTATATATAAGGATTTGGAAACACATTCATAGCTCTTTTTTCTCCCCAAATTCTATTCTATAATTCTATTATAATAATAACACATAAACTATATCAAAGTAAATTTAAAATTCAAAACAAAATTTATAAATTTCATAACTATTCACGTAATAAAAAACCGACTTTTCGGCGGTACATTTTTACATTTTAATTTATCCCTCACGGCATAATTTTGCCACACATTTAACATGGCATTTATTATGTCTGCTACTATATTAAAACTAAACTGTCCGGTTAATATATCCTTCGGTCGCATTTTCTTTATGTATTATCTTAGCAGGATTACCAATTACTACGGAATGATCAGGAATATCAAAGTTAACGTAAGCGAGCGGAGCAATTAAAACATCCGTACCAATAGTAATGTTTCCGACTATAACAGCGTTTGTTCCTATCCACACATTATCGCCAATTATAGGACAGCCTTTTCTTTTTCCTCGGTTTTCCTGTCCGATTGTTACACCTGTTGCAATATTTATATTTTTACCTAAAACGGTGCGAGGGTTAATTATTATTCTACCACTATGTCCGATATAAAATCCTTCACCGATTTTTGTTGCCCAAGGAATTTGTATATTTGTCTTCCCGGACAGACAAAAAAGCTTTAATCTGGCAAGGGTTTTTAATAATGGATTTTTGGCTGCTTGCGCTTTTCTGAACCAATACATATATTTGATTTCCAAGGGACGCAAAAATCTGGATTTTAAATCTTCTCCTTTATCTCCATACCATCTGTACAAATCTTTTTTAAATGTTGAATTTTTCATTATTTGTACTCCTTTATTATATTATAAATCAATGCAGGAACAGCACGCAACATTGCATTTTAGTTTTTACGGTAATAACGCATGTGGATTTCGACAGGAATTTATATCGATGGCTCTGTTCTCTCTATAAGTCCCACGCACTCCACATGTGTTGTCACTATTAAGTGAACACATTTTTTCATCCTCGTTAGGGGAATAGGAAGACAAATTATTTTCATTTTTCTCCTTGTTCTTTTTACGTTTCTTCCTTGGCGGTTTATGATTGTTAGCATCAACACTATTGGTAAAGCCTGTTTTATACACAAATGTAAACATTGATGGATCTTTATTCCCATCATCATCGTATCCGTCAACAATAACCTTATATATTATGCTTTCAAATATTTGTCTGTCGAATTCTACCAGCACCTCATTTTTTCAAGGACTTTTCTGAAATCATTTAAACGTTCTTATGTTTTTTTCTCTGTTTTCAGTATTTTTGCATGAAGTCAATCTGTCACTTAACTCATCTAATTGCTCATTTAATTCATTAAATTTTATATCAAATGAGTCTTTATCCAAAGTGTCGTCCAGACGCATATCTAACAGTTTTTGCTTTTTAGCTGCGTTTTTTGAAATGAGTCTCTCTATATTTGATATTTCCTTTTCAGGGTTATTGGAACACAATTATATTTCAATACGATTAAGCATTTCATCCACAACATCAGTATTATTATAGCACAAAAGCTTATAACTTTTAAGAAATGCTTCCTCAATAATTGATTCCGGAATACCTTTTACATCCGGACAGTATTTTTTCCTTTTTTTGTGTTTGTGACACATTGCCAGATTACCTTATAGTATTCAGTTCCGGAATGCCAACTTCGTCTGGTTAAATGACTTCCGCAAAAACCGCACTTTTATAATATTTGCCGTCTCCGTAATAGTCCATTTTAGCCGACACAAAAATAATATCCCCAAATGCTCCACTGCAGTATTTCTCTTTTTAAATACGCATTACCACAGCGTTTCGCTTCTGAAAAACTCCGTCCAAAATAACGTGGATCTTTTTCTGAACCTCAATCACTTTTTATGTCAAGTGATTCTTCGCAAAGAACATTAATGTCTCTCCCCATCGCTTCAACCGCGTGAGCACCGTGCATTCCGCTTGGGGTGCATACGCACCAAACGTCCGGTTTTTCTTTTTCAAGCATATCCGAAAGACTTGGATAATCTTGTTTATGCCGGTGCTTTCGCCAGACTTTTTTGCCGCATTTTCATCAATATCACAAACCGCGACAATTCCCGCTGTACGGTGCTTTGAAATTTCTCCTCAGCCGACGATTGCAAATTTTGATTTTTTTATTTGTCCTCTTCTTCTCCAAAAAAATGTTTTCTCATGAAATCAAAATAGTTAAGCCAGTCTTCACGTCCGAAATAATGACTTCCGCTTCTCTTATGATAGCCTATAAACCCGTCATGAAAAGCCTCATCATCATGTGCCTCTCTGTCTTCCCCTACAAAACCCGGCTTGCCCAAAAATTCCCACACGGGCGATGCCGCAAAACACGTAAGCTGCTCAGAAAGAGGATCAGACCACAAATCTTCCTTAGCACTTGCAATATACACGTGTCTCGGTGCTATAAGTGCCAACAAAAAATGCTGATCGAAAGGCATTATATGTTCTGCGTTCTTATATTTGTAAAAGTTTTTGCAGAACCAGTACGGAAACACATCGCATATTTTCTCAACGGTCTCACCGATTTTGTCCCGGGAAATTGCCGCTCCGCAGCAACCGGAATCATTTGAAAACGCTGCACAGAAACGCTCATCAAACGCACCGCATAAAAGTGCTGTTTTTCCAAGACGCGAATGTCCGCAAACCGCAATGCGCGAAATATCTATGTGCGGAATTTTCTCTATGCAGTCCATAACCCGCATTGCCGCCCATGCCCAAAGCGTAATCTTTCCGAATGTGTGGTCTTCTCTTTCTTTTCCTTCCAAAAGCACCCCTGCAAGACCGTTTGAAAAATCTCCGTTATCGCTTGTAATATCCTTATAGCAGAACGAAAACACAGCAAAACCGTTATCCATTATTTCTTCGTTCGGCATATACCTATCCGGTACCGCGTTGCGGAAATTTATATGCAAAAATGCCGGAATATTGTCTCTGTTACAAGGTATAGTTGCATAAAAAGGAAAACTGAATCTTTTCCCACCCACATCCGCTTTGACAATATACGTTCTAAACTCCGCCTTACCTGCGGCAAAATTTTTAAGACACCTGTTTTTTTCTTCGTAAAACTCCACGGAGTCGGGTTTTGGCGGGAAGAAACCGTATTCTTCACGTTGCAGCAACTCTTTTATTTCCTCTCTGCGTGTTTCCCAATCGCTTTTTGAAGTGACATTTTCCAGAACATCTGGCAATTTTCTCTTAAAAATTAGTTTTTTCATTATTCAAATCCTCCTCGTATAATGTAGTTGTAGTTTTTAAAGTTCCTCTCCAAAAACTATGGTATACTGTTCAGGATGCTGTGGATTGGTTTACACTGCCACCCTGCAGTTCTCAATGTGTACCTCCGGGCTCATTTGAGGCAAGGCTAATTACTTTTAAAATAAATTCCGTTTTACCTTCGATATATAAATTTTTGCAATCGCTGTATTTTTCTTCTAAAACATTATCCTAATCCTGTGCTGCGATCCGACACATATTTTTACGTCAGGTATATTTTTCGTTACGTATTCTTGTAGATATTTTCAGTACTTTGATTATTTTCTTGACATAAGCACTACCGTCTCCACATGGCATGACTGCGGGAACATATCGACGGGAGTCAG
>CABUQL010000154.1 GCA_902493665.1 uncultured Eubacteriales bacterium | reverse complement strand
CTCTCAAATCTTTATCGAGAGCGCCTACCCAATAGAGGTTGTCTTTAAGTTTTAAACTCTGCAAAAAAATCATCTCCGTTCAAATTTAACTGTATTTAAGATATTGTTTTTTAATATGTAAAATTTATTTTAAACATACAAAATGTGTTTTTATATCACAATTTTGCACGTAAAACGCTCAAACGCCCGTATTTACGGCATTTTTAAATAAAAACACAATATATTGACTAATTTACACTAATATGATACAATATATACCGTAAAAAGTCTGTTGCAAATGCAACAAAAGGAAGTGTTTTTATGAAAGGGCAAAAAATCAAAATTTTTGACGGTCTTGATGAAAATAACATAGATTCTTTTCTTAAATGTTCAGGAGCAAAAACCGAAGTGTTTAAAAGAGGAGATATCATTTTTGATTTTTCATCGCACAAAAATACGCTCGGTATAATAAAATCGGGAACTGCGCACATTGAGCAGATAAGCATTTCGGGTAACCGTTCCATTTTGGAGCAGCTCGACGAAGGTGATATGTTTTGCAGCCATCTTTCGGGAGAGTTTTTTACTCCGAGTGCAATAAACGCCGTTGCAAAGAAGGAATGTACGGTGCTTTTTATGAATCTTGAAAGCATTACAAAAACTTGTAAAAATGCATGCAGCCATCATACAAAAATTCTTGAAAACGTTATAAACATTATGTCGCAGAAAATTACATCTATAAACAGAAAACTTGAAATTATAAGCGCTCGCTCAATACGCGAAAAGCTCATAAATTATTTTTCTTACATAATCTATCAAAACGGCTCAAAAAGTGCTCTGCTGCCGTTTAACCTTACAATGCTGGCAGATTATCTGTGTATTGACAGAAGCGCAATGATGCGTGAAATAAAGAAAATGAAAGACGAAAAAATCATATCGATAAACGGAAAAAGAGTTTCGGTTTTAAAACAGGATAAATAGTTTGAAATAAAACTTGATTATTGTCATTTTTTGCCCTTTTTTGATTTTTCATTATATTATAAAAGAGTAATTGCTTTTTTTGCAATTACTCTTTTTAATTTTTTACCTCTGATTCAGGGGATTTTGTTTTACTGCGCAAGTTACGGTTAGTCTTTATGACTTATAATAACGGCGCATTTAACAAATCAGGGGTACGTTGAGTTTGGCACCGATAGTGCCTTGTTTCTCATTTTTTTAAAACTATTTTGTGTTTATCGTTATGGTTTTTGATGCTTCGTCAAAGGTGAGCGCACCCTCAAAATAGGTGTCGTGCTTTGCATAATCCCATTGCACATTATCATCACCGCCGACAATGGTCGCAACTATGCGAAGAGGGATATATGCCGTATCGTTTATCAGCACAGGCGCAACTGCATAACCGGCGGAATATTTTCGGCTGCCTATTTGACAGTATTCCGTTTTACCGTCCTTTGTCATTTCAATAATCGGAAGCTGAGCGTTCATACCGCCTGTAGCACCGTAAATATAATTATCTACATCATTTGTAATAAGCGGCTTCTGCCACACATATGAGTTTTCGCTGTTAACATATGTATTTCCCTCATCATCTGTAAATTCAATATGTACCTGTGTATCATAAGCAGGGAATGAGTACCGTTTGTCCATAAGATCTTTATATTTTGTTTTGTCAACATCATAGCTGACCTTGTATCCGAGTGCCTCAAAAATCTTTCTGAGCGGTACAAAGTAATTGTCCGTATGTGTTGCAAGTTTGTTTTCAATCAAAATCGGCTCAATGGCATATCCTTTACCGTTGATAAAAAAATTCTTTTCCTCATTGCCGACCGCCGCCATAACGATAGATGCTCCGAGCATTGTCACGGCAATGGCGCAGGACATTACCGCCGCCATAATTTTTGAAATCCGTCCGCTTTTCGAGCGGATTTTTGCAAATCTCCTTTGCAAGGTCTTTTTATTTGCACTCATTTTTGTTGTGTATAAATTT
Source organism: uncultured Eubacteriales bacterium (assembly GCA_902493665.1). Lineage (GTDB taxonomy): Bacteria > Bacillota > Clostridia > UMGS1810 > UMGS1810 > SIG430. The sequence continues at coordinate 2,159 of CABUQL010000154.1, read as the reverse complement.
TCAAGCATTTTTTAGCTCCTTTCCGCGGCCAAATTTAGAATCGTTTGCATATACAGCTTTTGATTATCTTCGGACATATTTTTCGTTACCGACATATCGCACGATATCTCGCACGCTTCGCTCAAAGCAGCACATGCAAGGTAGCAAAGCGGATTAAACCAGTGTATTGCGTTTACCAAAACCGCAAGCCACTTTATAAGCAAATCCTTCCGCTTATAATGAGTCAGTTCATGCAAAAGCACCATACGCATATTACCGTCAGGAATTTCACGGCATGGAATATATACCGTCGGAAACAATACACCCACAAGCATAGGCGAATCTGTATCCGATGATGCTTTCAGTCTGATATGCCTTTTAATTCTAAGTTCATTTTTTGCTTCAGAAAATATCTTGTTATCGGAAATCTTAACTGCATTTCTGTTTTTACAGTGTAAAAACAGAAAATAGCTTATAATGACCGTCATTAAAAATATGATGACGCCTGTGCCCCATATATATGCAATCAGGTCAAAAAGACGTATTTGAATTTTGGGCGACAGTTTAATTTCCTTGTATTCAATCGGCGTGTCATAAGTTACAACCGTATCGGAATCGGTTTCCTCCTGCGGATGCGGCCCGGTCTGCACCGTCTGATTTTGCACCGTCATTGAAAGTTTTTGCGCCTCTTTTTTAGGTATCAGCTTATATGCCGGAAGCACCATGGAAATCAGAAGAACAATCCATACAAAATATTGCCACCTTGCCGGCAGCTTTTTTGCGGTGACGGGTTTTAGGAGCAAAAGCAGCGCCGTCATACCAAAGCCGAACAGGCTTAACAGAAGCACTGTTTTAAAAACATCGTACAAAATTCTCACTCCAAATCAAACATACTTTTAAGCGCCGACATATCCTCTTTGGAAAGCTTTTTGTTTTCATAGAGTGCCGCAACAAGATTTTTAACCGAGCCTTTATACATCTTTGATAAAAAGCTCTCGGTTTCGCTCATATCATAATCATTTTGTTTAAGAATCGGATAATACAAATTTGTGTTTCCCTTTTTTTCGCAGGATACAACTTCTTTTTTTAATAATCTCTGCAAAAATGTGGAAACGGTAGACGGTGTCCAGTCGTTTCCGTCAAGTAACGCAACGACATCGGATACCGTCATTTTCTTTTCCGAGTTCCACAAAATTTTCATAATAGTATATTCCGAATCGGTAATTGTGTGTTTTGCATTTGACATATAAAATGCCCCCTTATGATTCATAAGTTTTGTTTAGTGCAATTACACTTGTAGCTACTACAATAAATATATCATGTTCAGCTACATTTGTCAATACGCTTTATTAAATTTTTTCAAAAAAATTCCGCAAGACTTTTTAGTCCTGCGGAGGTTTGTTTTTTTGTGTGTTTTAAAGCTTTATTTTTACAAGAACTTTCTTAATTTTTGATTTTCCGTCTTTGGGTGAAAGTCCGGGTTTATGGATATCGGACGGAAGAAAAATTGCATATTGGTTTTTATTAACGTCAAAATCAGCATATTTGTGTGTGTCTTCAAAAAATTCAACGTCTTTTTCATCGTTATATTCAATTTTTGTTTTAACGTCATCAACAAATGCCGATTTCATATTTTCCGTTCCCGAAACGATAAACTGAATATCAAGATAATTTCTGTGTCCTTCAAATTTCTTTTCTTCAAAAGACGCAGTTTCATATTCCTGAACAGACGCAAAAATATCATTTCCATCAATTTCGTATTTGCCGGCAGCATAGTTTTCATCTACCGCCTTTTTAATAAAATCAAACGCCTTTTCCATATTTTTGTTTATTCCGTAATAAAGCTTGCAATTTTCAAGTGTATCAAAAACCATTTATATCACTCCGTTATATAAAATTTATGCCTCCAAAGCTGCCTTTTCGCCCTTAAAATCAATGATTTTCTTAGGACATGCCTTTGCACATTCCCCGCATTCCACGCATTTTGAATAATCGATTTTTGCAAGGAAGTTTGTTACTTTTATTGCGTCGTGCTCACATTTTTTAACGCACATCATACAACCGATGCATCCCGCCGTACAGTTGTCTTTTACAACAACTCCCTTATCGTTTGATTTGCACGCAACAACAATGTTTTGCTCATACGGAAGCATATCTATAACTTTTTTCGGACAAATGTT
>CABUQL010000153.1 GCA_902493665.1 uncultured Eubacteriales bacterium | reverse complement strand
CGTCAACATAAGTTTTGACATATTTAACCGAACTCGCCATCGTTCATCTTGACCTCTAAACAACGTCCTTGATAACCTTTATCACTATGCCTTGAATATCTATACTGTCGAAGAACATATCTTCCATTTTATCGTTTTCGGGATGCAGTCTTACTCTGTGTTTCTTCTTATCTAAATAAAAACGCTTCAACGTCGCTTCATCGTCAATCAACGCAACGACAATTTGTCCTTCTTCGGCTGTACTCTGTTGCCTTACTATTACAAAATCTCCGTCCTCTATATTTGCGTTAATCATACTGTTGCCGCAAGCGTGAAGCGCAAAGAACTTGCCGGGACCGAGTATGGAAGAAGAAATCGGAATATAACTCTCAATATTTTCTTCCGCAAGCATAGGGGTGCCGCAAGCAATACTGCCTACTATCGGAACTCTCACGGTATCGGCTAAAACCTTTGACATTTTTTTCGTTCTGATACCACGCCAACCTCCCGTTGTTTCGATCAACCCACGCTCTTTCATTACTTGTAAATTTCTGCTGACATTACTTTTATTCAGATTTATAGCGTCCGCTATCTCCTGCATTGTAGGCACTGTATTGTTAGCAAAGTAGTATTCGTCTATGAACTCAATAATCGAGTTAAAGACCGATTCGCTCATTACCTTCATAAAAAATCCTGCTCTTTTGATTTATTACGCAATTTTTGTTGCGTTATGATTATATTTTAGCTATAATAGAATTGAAAGTCAAGCCTTTTATCTGACAAATAGGTGAATTGACAAAATTTTTTTTGCTATTGCCTTTTGTCGGGAAGGTGTCTCCCTCAGCGAAAAAGCTCAAGGGGCAATGTTTATCCCTCGTTAAGCATAAAGCATTGCCTGTTTCCTTGACCTTTTCCTACTGAGGTAGAGTTTTGCATTTTGCAAAAGGCAATAGCTTGAACAAAATCTCTTATAAAGGAGTTTAGTATGGAAAATTGTGTTATATATGCAAGATTCAGCTCCCACGGGCAAAACGAACAAAGTATTGAAGCGCAGGTGCGTATTTGTAAGGAATATGCCGAAAACAAAGGCTTTGACGTTGTCAATCTCTATACCGATAAAGCCAGAACGGGAACAAACGACGCTCGACCTGCTTTTCAGAAAATGATTGCGGACGCTAAAACCGGCGCTTTTCAGTACATCTTAGTTTATATGTTCGATAGGTTTGCCCGAAATCGCAGGGACAGCATTATCTATAAGGAAATGCTGAAAGACAAATACGGCGTCAAAGTCATATCCGCTTTGGAGCCGATTGCCGAAGACGAAGGCGGTGAATTTTATGAAATGTTCCTCGAATGGAATGCCGAAAAATACAGCAAGCGTCTTTCCAAAAGAGTACGTGATGGTCTTGACACCAGCATCGCAAACGGAACTTTTTGCGGAGGTTTTATCATTTACGGGTATAAACTCGAATTAGAGCCTGTCCCCGGAAAACAAGGCAAGTTTATCAAACGTGTTGTTATCAACGAAGAAGAAGCCAAAGTCATCCGCTATGTATTCGAACAATACGACAAAGGAGTAAGCAAAAAACAAATTGCCGCCGATCTGAACGCACAAGGAATTCGTGTTAAAGGCAAGTCCATTTCGCACAAGACTTTCGACAATTACATGAAGAACACGAAATACACCGGCGAATTCTATTTCGGAGAGCGACTTTGTACAAATATGTATCCGCCGATCATCGACAAAGAAATGTTTGAACGAGTACAACAGCGGCTTGCGAGCAATCGGTATTTTCTGGGCGGAAAGGAAACGGCAAAAGAACCTTACCTTCTGACAGGTAAATTATTCTGCGGACACTGCGGTGCGGAAATGGTAGCCGGTGGCGGTAAAAGCAAGACGGGGAAAAAGTATTACTATTACGAATGCAAGCAAAAGAAAAAGAAGCTTTGCATCAAAAGAATAGAACACAAAGATAAACTCGAAAAATTCGTGGTACGGAAAGTGATCGATTTCTTGTCCGACGAAGTCAACCTGAATATCGTTACGCAAGACGTGTTGAAGTATTTTAACTCCCGCACAGACGAAAGAGAAATAAAGTCTATCCGAAAACGAATCGCCGATATAAAGGAAGAAGCCGATGCGGCCGCTAATGCGTTCATCGAGGCAAAAAGCCCGTTATTGAAACAGCGCATCGAAAAGCGTATGCAAGAATGCGAAGTGTTGCTCGCCGACTTGGAAAAAATAAAAGCCCGTCGGACAAAAACTCACCGAACAGGATATTAAAGCATTCGTTAATATGATTTTGCAAGGTGATGTTGAGGACTTGGAATTCAGGCGGCGACTGATAGACAATCTGGTCTATAAAGTCTATGTGAGCGATGACGACACCTATATCTATTTTAATATTAAGGGCGGAAATCATATCGAGGAGATAACTTTAGAAGATACAAAAGCTGCTCTAAAAAAAGCTAAAAGAGTTCAAACGCAACGTGACCCTGCCCGCCAATCAAATCCTAAATCGAACGCATAGTCCGGTTTGGGATTTTTTCTTTGTAATTTAGTAGTTTTTCTTATATATATCGAATTTTTTTGCATACTAACAGGCATTTTCGGCTGCATTTTGCGATGTTCCGAGGGTTCGAACGGAAAGGGGCGAAAGTATGCCTAAGAGGCAGCGATTCGAACTCTCCGCACTGTCTTTTTTTGCACGAATAATACAGCCTGTTTTGTCGTAGACGCCAACGTTTTTCTCCCGGCGATAGCGCTTTTATCCATATAAAGTCCTTGCGGGAGCGGCGACCATAAAGTTACAAAAAAAAGAACCTGTGTTAAACAGGTTCCTTTTTTTGATCCGCACTATTATTTGCGGGGATTTTTGATATTCGCCTGTATCATTGGTATAGGTTAAGGGTCACCCCGCGAAATCGGTCAAAATACCACTCTTTGAGCAAAAAATACCACTTTTGAGCCCAATTTTAAGAAAAATACCACTCTTTATTAATTTGAATAGAAATGAACAGTTAATTATGATAAAGCAATGTCCCACTTATTTATTTTATATCATGAACATTTAAGATAAGTATTTTTTCATAAATATTCATATTATAGACTTTTAGAAACTTGCTTATCAAAAAGTTGGTCATTGAGAAGTTTAAAGGCATCCTCAACAGTCTTGACAGGCTTATCATCATCTTTTAATGGAAGACTATTGTCATAGAACTGACCGTCGTGGTATTCAATATCCACATCATTCCCATTGACTTTCTTAAGGAACGTGCGGGAACTGTCCTCCGTCAGGTACCCACGGCCACAATTATATTCAACATCTAAACCGTTATCTTTCAGTCGCCAATATAGTGCATAACTCATTGCTTCTACGTATTCTGCACTCAGTCTTTCTCTCTGATATAAGATCACACGCTTACGCTTTCCCATGTCGATATTAAAACGATTTTTCCACATATACTCAAACAAACCGCTAATATGAACAAGATTATATAAAAGTTCACCTGTCCCGTCATGTAAGCCGTGAAAATCAAAATCAGTTTGCCTTTGATAAGCATCAATGCAATCATTCAGCCATTTTTCCATCTGCACCCCTATAGAAACACCGCTTTTCTGATACTCATTGAAAAACATTTTAAACACATCAAAGGACTTCTGCTCCCTCAAAAGCCTTCTCCATGTAAAGTATTGGTTTCCACCCTCAAAGAAGAAAGTATAACTTGAATTTGCCAAAATGGAATAGTCGCCGAAAGTAAGCAATGCCCTCTTAAGAAGGTCGTCCTTTTCAGCTATCATATTTTTATTCAAAAGCTGCTGGATCGTCTCCCAATTTTTTTCAAATATTTGAACGGCATCTTTATGCGCCGTTTCATCAAGCGGAAGCGAATCGTTATTAATTCCCTGTAATCGAAGTGCAAAACCTATCTGTCCATCAAAATATGTATCTCCCTCGGCTTGCTTGAGCGTCGGCTCCCAATCAGAACAACACTTTATTAGCTTGGCTTTCAGGATTTCTTCACTCACTTGATACCCATCAAAGAATTTTATTGTGGGCACTGCGGCAAAATAACCGACTGTGTCTTTGCAGCAATCTCTTGCGATGGCTTCGACAGCATTGCATGAATTGCAAAACTTCTCATCTGTATCAATCTCCGTGTTCCTTACAA
>CABUQL010000152.1 GCA_902493665.1 uncultured Eubacteriales bacterium | reverse complement strand
CCGCTTAGCTTATTGGGTGTGTTAATTATCATTGTATGGTGTCTTTTGCAGAAACCTTTTTCATTTGTAATAATGCGCTCTTCCGGTTCCATCATACTCGCGCCGACGGTGTAATCTACAATTCTTTTTTCCTCTTCCCTTTCAAACTCGCATATGGGACATTCCGTGTCTTTATTGAATGCGTCATTTATAGGAATTGTATAAATTGTTTCCTTCATTTTTCATCACCTTTGCAAAATGTAAAATCACTTTTTGAAAGTTTTCTTATTTATGCCACGGCGTATTAAATACCGTCGCGGCATAAACGCTTTTCACGCCGTACATTTTAAGAACTTTTGCACATTCGTTTATTGTTGCGCCGCTTGTAAAAATGTCATCTATCAAAATTACGCTCTTTTGCGAAAAATTATATTTATCGTTAAACTTGTATAATCCTCTTACCGTTTCACGGCGTTTTTTAAAACTCATTTTACTGAGCGGAGCTGTGTTTTTCGCCTTTATAAGCGCATCGCTGTAAAGCGGTTTGTTCAACAGATTTGCAACGATTTTTGCTATCTCTTCCGACTGGTCAAAGCCTCTTTGCTTTTTACGTTCTTCGCTTAACGGAACGTTTACCACGCAATCGGCATTTTTGTAAAAAGGGTCATCAAAAATTCTTTGATAAATCATTTTTCCGTATGTGTCTTTGTAGTAGCGGACATTGTAAAACTTATATTTTAAAAAGCATTTTCTCGCATAGCCCGAATAATCCATACAGCATACGATTTTTTCAAAAAACTTTTTCTCAAACTGCCTCGGTTCGATGTTTTTTGTATATGCAATCTTTCCGCACTTTTTACAAAGACACATTTCATACTCCGTATCAAGTTTTCTTCCGCAATAGACGCATCTTTTCGGAAAAAGAATATCAAGTATTTTTCCAAAAATCTTCATTATAAGTTCATCAGCCTTTCCTTAAGATGCGAAAAGCGCTTTGCTTCTTTTGTGTTGTCTATCATTTTTTTCATTACCTCTTCAAATCCCACAAGCACAACAACATTTTTTGCACGTGTTACGGCAGTGTAAAAGAGATTTCTGTTCATAAGCATATAAGGGCCGTCATAAACGGGGATTACAACGCAGTCAAATTCACTGCCCTGGCTTTTGTGAACCGTTATTGCATATGCCAAATCGAGTTCATCAAGCTCTTTGTAGTCATATGTAACGATTTTGTCGTCAAAAATTACGTTAACCGTTTTTAAAAGCTTGTTTATTGTATGGATATACCCGACATCGCCGTTAAAAACTCCGCTGCCTTCTTCGCCGTTTTCAAAGTTCTTCCATTTTAAATCATAATTGTTTTTTATCTGCATAACCTTGTCGCCCTCGCGGAAAACAACATTTCCGTGCTCTTTTTCGTTTTTTTCTTTTGAAGGCGGATTGATTTTTTCCTGCAAGATTTTATTTAGGTTTATAACGCCCGAAATACCTTTTTTATACGGCGAAAGCACCTGAATATCAAAGGAATTTATGTTATATTTTTCGGGAAGCTTTTCCGAGCAGAGAGAAACTATATATTCCGCTCCCTTCTGCGCATTTTTTATTCCGGCAAAGAAAAAATCTGTATTTTCGCCGTTATATACCGGCATTTTGCCGTCGTTAATTCTGTGTGCGTTAACGACAATCATACTCTTTGAAGCCTGTCGGAAAATCTTATTAAGACGGATAACTTTAATTTTTCCGCTTTCGATTATATCGTCCAAAACATTTCCCGCACCGACAGACGGCAGCTGGTTTGTATCGCCGACCATTATAAGTCTTGCGCCTTTTTTTATGGCTCTTAAAAGGCTTTGCATAAGAAGTATGTCAACCATCGACATCTCATCAACAATTACTATATCTGCACCCAACGGGTTTGATTCGTCGGAGCAAAATCCTATTTCGTCATTTTCGGTAAAATCAACACCCAAAAGACGGTGAATAGTCTGTGCTTTTTTCTTGCATACAAGGCTCATTCGCTTTGCGGCTCTTCCCGTAGGTGCGGTAAGCGCAACGCTTAAGCCCCTTTCTTCCATAATCGTAATTATCGTGTTTATTATTGTTGTTTTTCCCGTTCCGGGTCCTCCCGTTATTACAAGCGCACCGTTTTGCATTGCACTTATAACTGCCTGTCTTTGCAAATCGGCAAGACATATTTTCTGTTTTTTTTCGTTTCTTTCTATATCTTTTAAAAGTTTTTCTTCGTTTTCCGAAAATTTTATGTTTGCAAATTCATTAAGCCTTTGCGCAACATATTTTTCGGCAAAATAATGCGGATAGTAATAAACAATCAAATCTTTTTTATCATCTGCGTTAATTTCTTCGCTGATTCTTTCAACAACAAGTGCTCCTTCCTCCTGCAAAAGCTGAATTTGATTTTCAATTAAGCTTTCGTTTACCCCTAAAAGCTTTGAAGAAAGCGACAAAAGGTTTGAAAGAGGAAGATATGTGTGTCCGAACTGCGTGTTATATTTTAAGGTATACAGCGTTCCCGATTTTATTCTGAATCCGTTTTCTTTGTCCAACCCCATTTTAAGTGCGGCAGTATCTGCCGTTTTAAACCCTATTCCTTCGATTTCATCGCAAAGAACATACGGATTATGCTTTATTATTTCTTTTGCGTTCGGTCCGAATCTTTTGTAAACCTTCCCCGCAAGATTCGGCGAAATGCTAAACTCCTGCAAAAACATAATAAGGTTTGACGCACCCATCTGCTCGATATAACTTTTGCTTATTTCAAGTGCACGCTTTGCGCTGATTCCGCTTATATCTGCAAGCTTAAACGGCTCATTTTCAATAATTTCAAGCGACTTTTCACCGAATTTTTCAACGATTTTTTTTGCGGTGGCTTCTCTTACACCTTTTACAATTCCCGATGCAAGATATTTATAAACCGCATCTTTTGTTTTGGGAGTTTCCTTTTCAAAAAAGTCAACCTTAAACTGCTCGCCGTACACATTGTGTTTTATCCAGCCTCCTTCGGCATTTATTTTATCGCCGATGCAAATTCCCATAAGATATCCCACAACAATGGCAGCGTCGTCTTTTGTGTCAAGCTCCGCCACAGCATATCCGTTATCTTCGTTATAATATATGATATCGGTTATTTCACCGCATATTTTCGCCATAATCTATCACCTTTTTGCCTGTATCGTATTTAAGTATAACATAAAATGCAAAAATAATAAACATTTTTTTCAATTTATGTATTTAAATTTTGATTTTATTTATACTAAAAACAAAATATTTTTTTGCAAAGGAATGAACATTGTTATGAAGAAAATTGCTTTTTTTGATGCAAAACCGTATGACAAAATTTACTTTGACAAATACTGCGAAGAGTACGGATTTGCGGTAAAATACATTGAATACAAATTAAACGGCGAAACCGCATATATGGCAAAAGGTACGGACGCAGTCTGCGCATTCGTTAATGATGAAATAAACCAAGAGACAATAGACATTCTCCACAGTTTTAATATAGGAATTATTGCAATGAGATGCGCCGGCTACAACAACATAGACTTTAAACATGCATACAAGAAAATTCATGTTGTAAGAGTTCCCGAATACTCGCCTTATGCAATTGCAGAGCATGCGGCAGCGCTTTTGCTTTGTCTTAACAGAAAAATCCACAAAGCCTACAACAGAACACGCGAATACAATTTCAGCTTAAATTCGCTTATGGGATTTGACCTAAACGGAAAGACAATAGGTATTGTGGGAACCGGGAAAATCGGACGTGCATTTATAAGTATATGCAAGGGATTTAATCTTAAAGTCATTGCTCACGACCCGTATCCCGTAAAAGATTTGGACGTTGAATATGTCACATTTGACGAGCTTTGCAAAAGAAGCGATATAATCTCGCTGCACTGTCCGCTTACAAAAGACACTCATTATATAATTAACGATGAGAGTATTTCAAAAATGAAGGACGGCGTTTACATTATTAACACATCGAGAGGTGCACTTATTGACAGCAAAGTGCTTTTGGAGGCACTGCGCTCAAAGAAAATCGGCGCTGCGGGACTTGACGTTTACGAAGAAGAAACAGAGCTTTTTTACGAAGACTTATCCTACCAGGTTATAGATGACGAAATAATTGCGGGGCTTATTTCCATGCCAAACGTTATA
>CABUQL010000151.1 GCA_902493665.1 uncultured Eubacteriales bacterium | reverse complement strand
GCAATGGGCGCAGGAAAAGAAGCTGCCGCTGCAATTGATGAATATATTAAAAGCAAAAACTAAAGTTTTGGCTCAGTTTGCCGATTCCAAAGCTTTTTACCTATCCCATTAAAAAAGTTAAAAATAGAGGCAGTTTAAAAACCGAATTAAGTTTTTAAACTGCCTCTTTGATTTGTTTTTTATAATTATCTTTTTCAACCTCGAAAAAATTTTTAAATTAAGAAACAAGTCGGCATTAAAAAGTTAATTTAAACACATCGTCATTTTCTTTAAAACTTACTTTTCCGAAATTTCGCCGGTTACAAGGTTAACGCTTATTTCGCTTTGTGCGCTTACACTGTCAACACCGCCGTTATAATTTGTTTCATAAAGCTTAAAATCGGCTTTTTCTTCATTTTTTGATATCAGTTCAAATGTAAGATTATACGTGTGCGTCATAAAAAACCATCCGTTTTTTAATGAGCCGTCATAATCGTCCCGAGATTCTTTTTCTTTTACCGAAACCGCATCGTTAAACTTCTTTTCAAAATAAGTTTTAAGTGCTGCATTTGCGGTATCGTTGCCCTTTATAAGCGGGTAATCAACAAAAACGTTATAGAATTTTACATCGTTTTCCGTTTTTTCCTTATTTAAAAAGCTGTCGGAAATTCCGCCGTCATTGCTTGTGATAATAACAGTTCTTGTATCGTTATCCCACGAAACCAAAGCTCCGAGCGCCTCGGAAACGGCTCTTACGGGAACGAGTGTTCTGTCGTTTACAAGACGTGCATATGTGTCGATATCAAAATGCGTTTCTATGCCGTTTACGGTTTTGTAAATTCTGCTGCTTCCGATTTGAAGCGAAATTGACGTCAATCCCTTATCCGCTCTTACTGCGCTTATTTCGCCGTCCCACGAAACATATGCTCCGAGCGCCTCAAAAATTGCACGCAGCGGAACGAGCGTTCTGTCGTTTACAATTATCGGCGGCTGGTCAAAATTTACGTAATTTCCGTCAACCGTAACCTTAATGTCATCCTCCGCAAACGAAACGGAAGGAATCATCATAAAACAAAGAATAAGACATAATAATTTTTTCATAATTTATCTCCTTTTTGAGGCATATTTTTTTGCCTTTCTTTTTAGTGTACGCTTTCTTAATCCTTCTTCGCACTTTTCAAGTATTCCGAATATTAAATACATTAAAGGCTGCGCAAGTGCAACGAGCAGCACAAGCAAAATCAGGCTCCTGTACGATAGGTCGGACAGTGAAAACATAGTTTTAAAAAGCGTTGCGCCGAGTATGAATACCAATGTCATACTTATCCACAAAAACCTTCTTAACTTGTTAAACGGCTTGCATATGCGGTAAAGCATTGTAAGACCGACAACACCCATAATTATTGTTGTCATTGTTGACATTTCTTTTGAATTTATATTAAATGCGCTTGACAGTATTATTAAATAAAGCACAAGAAAGATATTTGTAAGCGCCGCCGGAAATGCTCTGTAGATGACGTTTCTCATAAAATTGCCCTTGACAATCTGAGAATTCGGCTCAAGCGCAAGGAAAAACGACGGTATACCTATTGTCGTCATACTGACAAGCGTGAGCTGTGACGGCGTTATGGGGTATTTAAATATCGCAAAAATGCTTATCAGTGCAAATACAAGCGAAAATATGTTTTTTATAAGAAACAAAGACGCTGCTCTTTCAACGTTATTTATAACCCTTCTTCCCTCCGACACCACATACGGCATCGACGAAAAATCCGAATTTAAAAGCACAAGCTGCGACGCATGGCAGGCAACATCGCTTCCCGAAAGCATTGCAACCGAGCAATCCGCCTCTTTAAGCGCAAGAACATCGTTTACGCCGTCGCCCGTCATTGCAACGGTATATCCTATTTTTTTAAGTGCAATAACAATTTTTTTCTTCTGCTCGGGCGTTACCCTTCCGAAAACCGTATATGTATGAGCGGCTTCAAATATGTCTTTGTCGGTTTTAAGCGTTGAGGCGTCAACGTATTCGCCGGCATATTCAATACCCGCTTTTTTTGATATTTCCGAAACCGAAACGGGATTGTCGCCCGATATAACTTTAATTTTTACGCCTTGATTTTTAAAGTATTCAAATGTTTTTTCTGCGCCTTTTCTTATTTTATTCGACAAAACTATGAGCGACATCGGCACAATATCGTCGCATTTAAGCTTATTTCCGTCAAGAGTGCCCATATACTGAGCAAAAAGCAAAACTCTGCCTCCCGACTTTGCATATTCTTCGGCTTTATCTTTTAATGCCTCGTAGTTTTCGCCCATTAAAAACTCAGGCGCTCCGAGCACGTAGTTTTCGTCGTTGCCAAATGACGCTCCGCTGTATTTTGTGTCGGATGAAAAAGAAAAAACTTTTTCGGCTTTTCTTTCTTTTTTTTCGCTATTGTTTTTATTAAAATGCTCTTTTATTGCTTCCATTGTGATGTTGTCGTTGCTCATATTGTGCGCAAAATCACAAAGTTTTTCGTTTATTTCATCATCCGAAAGACTCTCGTCTATATTTACAACTTCGTTAATCTCCATTTTGTTTTCGGTAATTGTGCCCGTTTTATCAACGCAAAGCATATCTACCCTTGCAAGAGTTTCAATGCAGCCCAAGTCGTGAACAAGCGTTTTTCTTTTTGCAAGACGCATAACGCTTACCACAAGTGCAACGCTAGTAAGAAGGTAAAGTCCCTCCGGAATCATTCCGACAAGCGCTCCCACGGTCGATACAACGCTTTCTTTAACGGAATATCCTAAATTAAAATATTGATTGAAAAACAACAAAAATCCAACGGGAATAAGAATAATGCCTATCCATTTTACGATATTTCCGAGCGAACGCATTATTTCGGATTTTTTATTGGAATTTTGTTTTTTTGCCTCCGCCGTAAGCTTTGAAACATAAGATTCGCTGCCTACTTTGTCAAGCCTTGCTCTGCACGTTCCCGAAACAACAAAACTTCCCGAAAGAAGAAAATCGCCTTCTTTCTTTGTTATTTCGTTGCTCTCTCCGGTAATAAGCGATTCGTTTACCTTAACTTCGCCGCAAATCACGGTTGCATCGGCACAAATTTGATTTCCTGCGCCCAATATAATTACATCGTCAAGGACGAGATATTTATTTTCAACGCTTTTTTCTTCTCCGTCACGCACAACCTTTGTTCTCGGATTTGAAATTACAGACAGTTTATCAAGCGTTCTTTTTGAACGTATTTCCTGCACAATTCCGATTACCGTATTTACAACGACCACGATCATAAACATAAGGTCGTTAAACGATCCGACAAGCATAAGACAGACTGCGAGAATACAGAAAACGAGGTTAAAGTATGTAAAAACATTGTTCCTTACTATTTGCCCAACCGTAACGGAGGACGCATCGGGCTGCTTGTTTGTAAGACCTTCTCTGTGGCGAAGCATTACCTGCTCTGTTAAAAGCCCTTTGTAAGGATCGGCATTTATCCGCATATCAGATCGCCTCCTTTGTTTTATTTTAATAAATTATACAATACGCTCCGCCGTTTTTCAACATAATACTAGATAAAGTAACATTATCTTAAAAAAAGAAAGAGTTAAAAGCTTTTTTGCTTTTAACTCTCTTGTTTTTCTTATTCAATTGTTACTGTCTGCGTTGCTTCATCCCACGAAACTTTTAAATTAAAGCTTTCCGCAATTGCTCTTACGGGAACAAGCGTTCTGTCGTTTACAAGCTTCGGCGGAACATCAAGTTCGATTGCTTCATTGTTTTTAAAAAGCTTGTTATGGCCTATCTGCATAAAAATAACCGTGTCATCTTTTGTTGCTATTACTGAATTTGTATCGTTATCCCAGCCGACAGATGCACCGAGCGCTTCAAAAATCGCACGGAGCGGAACGAGCGTTCTGTTATTGTCTATAATCGGTTTCTGGTCAAAAACAACTTCTTTTCCGTTTACAATAACCTTAACGTCGTCTGCGGCAAAGCATGTTGCAAATGAGAAAACCGTTACCAAACAAAGCAAAAGACATATTATTTTTTTCATTTTCGCACACCTCTTTAAACATATTATATTATTATTTTACGACATTTTTTTGCATTTGTAAAGAGTTTTAAGTTAAAATGTTATTTAGGCGCACGGGAGTCGAACCCGATATGCCCTGTAATTAAAAAATCACCATCTTTTTG
>CABUQL010000150.1 GCA_902493665.1 uncultured Eubacteriales bacterium | reverse complement strand
TGTCATCTTAAAGGCTCACGTCAGGTAATCGAAAGGCTTCAGGAACTTGTAGAGAAAAACAAAGTGAAAAATGTGGAGCTCGGCGGCGCTTTTTGCATGAAAAACTGCGTTAACGGCGTCAGTGTGAAAGTTGATGACGAGATTTACTCCGTAAAACCCGAAACGGTTGACGAATTTTTCGAAAGTAAGATTTTGTCGGAAAAAGTGTGAGGTGAATGATTAATGCCGGTGTGTTTGGAAACAAAGAAATCAAATTGCAAAAACTGTTATAAATGTATCAGACATTGCCCCGTAAAATCGCTTAAATTTACCGACGGTCAGGCTCATATAATCCGTGAGGAATGTGTTCTTTGCGGAGAATGTTATGTTGTCTGTCCGCAGAATGCAAAGCGCATAAGAAACGATATTGAAGTGGCAAAGGAGCTTGTTAAATCAAACGATGTTTACGTAAGTCTTGCGCCTTCGTATGCCGCAAAATACCCGAATGTTTCTCTTTCTAAAATTTCGGAGGCACTTTCAAAAATTGGAATAAAGGGTGCGTTTGAAACAAGCGAGGGTGCGGCAATTGTAAAAACGGAATACGAAAAGCTTGTAAAAAAAGGCGAAATGAACATCATTATTTCAAGCTGCTGCCACAGTGTGAACACGCTTATCGAAAAGCACTATCCCGACGCAGTAAAATATCTTGCACCGGTTGTTACGCCGATGTATGCCCATGCGACTGAGATAAAGAAAATGCATGAGGGTGCGAAAGTATTGTTTGTCGGGCCGTGCATTTCAAAAAAAGACGAAGCCGATAAGTCGGGCGGCGTAGTTGACTGCGTTCTGACTTTTAACGAGTTTGACGCATGGCTTGCAAGCGAAAATATTACATTTGAAGAATTCGATTCTTCTAAAATAACGCATAAAACAAATGCTTTTCCGACATCGGGCGGAATTTTAAAAAGCATGGATTTGCAAAAAGATTTTAAATACATTGTTGTCGATGGTATGGAAAACTGCATAAAAACGCTCGACAATATAGAAGAGAGTGGACTTAAAAACTGCTTTATCGAAATGTCTGCCTGTGAGCAAAGCTGCATAAACGGTCCCGATATGCGCCGTGAAAGAAGAAATCCGATAGTTGACTTTATGAATGTTGATAAAATGTACGGCGAAGACGAGTTTGATTTTACTCCCATCGACGGCAAAACAGACAAAAAGTTTGTTTTTGACGGAATGAAAAAGAGTATGCCGGGAAGCAATGCCATTGAAGAAGTATTAAGGCAGATGGGCAAGGAATCAAGGGCAGATGAGCTTAACTGCGGAAGCTGCGGATATAACACATGCCGCGAAAAAGCGGTTGCCGTTCTTATGGGAAAAGCCGATATGACAATGTGCCTGCCGTATCTTATGGAAAAAGCGGAAAGCTTTTCGGATATAGTAATCGGAAACACGCCGAACGGCATTATTGTAATCGATGAACAGCTTAATATCCAGCAGATAAATAAGTCTGCGAAAAAGATTTTAAATCTTCCCGACTATGCAGATGTTGTGGGAAGTCCCATCGTAAGAGTTTTAGACCCTGTTGATTATCTTATTGCGGCAGATGAAGGAAAAAATGTTTACGATAACAAGAAATATCTTGCTCAGTATCAGAAATACGTTGAAGAAACAATCATATGCAATAAAAAGTACAAAATTATAACAATTATGCTAAAAGACGTTACGGCAGAAGAAGAAGAACGCAATCTGAAAGAAGAAAAGAGTAAAGCTGCGGTTGAAATAACCGATAAGGTTGTTGAAAAACAAATGCGCATTGTTCAGGAAATTGCGTCGCTGCTTGGAGAAACTACTGCCGAAACGAAAATAGCACTCACTAAATTAAAGGAGACACTCAGCGATGAATGATTTGTGCGTTGATGCAGCAAACAAAAGTCTGTTTAAATACGGCGAACAACTTTGCGGCGATATGGTACAAACTGTTAAAACACCGGATACAACGATAATAGTTCTTGCCGATGGGCTGGGAAGCGGAGTTAAAGCAAATATTCTGGCAACGCTCACCTCAAAAATCATTTCCACAATGATCAGCGAGCAGATGAGCATTGAAGAGTGCGTATCAACAATTACGGCAACACTCCCTGTGTGCAAAGTAAGGCAAGTTGCGTATTCAACATTCACAATAATAACAATCACAAACAACGAATACGCAAGAATTATTCAATACGACAATCCGTCTGTAATACTCCTTAGAGACGGAAAGAATTACGATTATCCTTACGATACAAGAATTATTTCGGGCAAAAAAATAATTGAATCGAAGATAAAACTCGAATGTGACGACGTTTTTGTTGCGATGAGCGACGGCGTTATTTTTGCCGGAGTAGGGCAGATAATGAACTACGGCTGGCAGAGGGAAAACGTTATAACGTATCTTGAAGACAACTACAGCAAAGACCTTTCGGCAACGGCGATTACTTCAATGATACTCGACGCTTGCAACGATTTATACGATAAAAAACCGGGCGACGACACAACCGTTGCAACGGTTAAAATAAGAAAACGGCAGACGGTAAATCTTATGTTCGGACCGCCGAGAGACCCTGCGGATGTTAACAAAATGATGGCAATGTTTTTTGCAAAACACGGAAAACACATAGTAAGCGGGGGAACAACATCAACGCTTACCGCCGAATATCTCGGCGAAGAAATGGAAACCTCAATCGATTATCTTGACCCCGATGTGCCTCCGACTGCAAAAATCAAAGGCGTTGACCTTGTAACAGAAGGTGTTCTTACAATCAGCAAGGTTTTGGAATACGCAAAAGATTACGTCGGCGAAAATAAACTTTACGGCGAGTGGTCCGTTAAAGGCGACGGTGCGTCGAAAATTGCAAAAATGCTTTTTGAAGAGGCGACAGATATTAACTTTTACGTCGGAAGGGCAATGAATCCGGCACATCAAAATCCCGGACTTCCGATAGGATTCAATATAAAAATGCAGCTTGTAAAAGAGCTTTCGGAGCTGCTTTCAAAAATGGGAAAAACACTAAACGTAAGTTATTTTTAAAGGATAGATGAAAAATGATGAAAATTAGAAAATTTGACACAAAGGTTCAGCATTTAAAGTACAAGGTTTTAAGAGAGGTTGCAAGAGCTGCCTGGGGTGATAATTTTGCATCGGAATATTCGCGTATACCGAAAAAAATCGTACCCGGAAAAGAATCCACAATGAGATGCTGCGTTTACAAAGAGCGCGCTATTTTGTGGGAGAGAATGAAAATAGCGTGCGGCGGCGACAAAGAGAACCCAAATGTTATAGAAGTAATCGATATTGCCTGTGATGAATGTCCTGTCAGCGGTTACGACGTAACCGAAAGCTGCAGAGGTTGTATAGCGCACAGATGCGAAGAAGTGTGTCCAAGAGGCGCAATTCAGTTTGATGAGCACCAGAAGGCGCATATTGACAAAACAAAATGCGTTGAGTGCGGAAGATGCGCAAGCGTGTGTCCGTACAGTGCCATAATAAACAGAAAACGTCCCTGCGAGCGTGCCTGCAAAATAGGTGCAATTGCAATGGCGGAAGGAAAAGAAGCGCAGATTAACAACGACAAATGCATATCGTGCGGTGCGTGCGTATATCAATGCCCGTTCGGTGCGATTGCGGATAAATCGTTCATACTTGATGTTATCGATTATCTTAAAAACTGTGACAACAACAAAAAATACAAAGTTTATGCAGTTGTTGCACCGTCAATTTCGGGACAGTTCAGCTACGCAAAGCTCGGACAGATTATAACGGGAATTGAAAAACTCGGTTTTTACCATGTTGTTGAGGCGGCACTCGGCGCAGATATGGTAGCGCTGAGCGAATCAAAAGAGCTTGCCGAATCGGACAGTTTCCTTACAAGTTCGTGCTGCCCGGCATTTGTAAACTACATTGAAAAGTTTTTCCCGCAGCTTAAAGACCACGTTTCGCACAATCTTTCTCCTGCGGCAACAATTGCAAAATATCTTAAAGAAAAAGAACCCGACTGCAAAATAGTGTTCATCGGACCCTGCACGGCTAAGAAAATGGAATTTCAGCTTGAAAAAGTGAAAAACTACATCGACACCGTTATTACATTTGAAGAACTTCAGGCGCTTTTTGACAGCAGAGATATTGAAATTATGGAACTTGAAGAAGGCGTGCTTGATAACGCATCTTACTTCGGAAGAATATTTGCAAGAAGCGGCGGACT
>CABUQL010000149.1 GCA_902493665.1 uncultured Eubacteriales bacterium | reverse complement strand
GCCGTCTGAACTTGCAGTGATTTTTACAGTTACGGGAACTGCATCGAGTTCAGAATCGGGAGTTGCAAAAACCACGAGCTTTTCTGCATTTGCAGTTTTAACCGGAGCAATTTTTGTTTTGCCGAGGATCTTTCCGTCACCGTCAACAACTTCAATTGTAGCATCGCCCGTACCGCTTACTGCAGTAAATCCGAGTTCGTAAATTGTGTTCTTGCTAAGCATCATAAGCTGCATAAGAGATTTGCCGTTGTTTTCTGCAGAACTATTAATAACAAGTGTTCCGTCGCCGTATTCAAATGCAGAATTATCAGCAGAATCCCATCCGTAGAATGAAGTTGCATTGTCGAACGAGCCGTTTCTGATCGAACCTGTTGAATCAAGTTTTGTTATTACCATTGATTTAATAACATTACCGTCAGAAAGTCCTTCAACATTTATTGATCTTAAAATATCAATTGATTTGCCGAGGTATTTAATTTCATCTTTAATACCTGTATCTTTAAACCAGATATTGATATTTTTAAATTCACCGTTTGTGTCAATCATTGTAGAGCCGTTTGCAGCAACGCTTCCTTCGCAGGAAATTACCGTTCCGTTTGCGTCACCCTGTGCAAGGCTAAAGTCGTCTTGATCTTTGACTGTGTAATCATCTTGCGAGGAAGTAGCACCTACTTTATAAACATTAACGCTGTTTCCTGTTAATTTAAGACCGTCCTTTGTCGTTTTAGCAACCATTGAGATCTGATAGTACGAATCTTTTTCGGCGATATAACGTTGCATACGTGCATCATTTGAACCCATGCCGTATGTAAGTTTTCCACCGTTTGAAAATACATATCCGTCAGAAGTTTTTGTCACATTTGAAGTTTTAACTGCAGCAGTATTTGTAAGAGGCTGCAAATCATTTTCGTTAATTTCCGGTCTTGCATCGTCAATTCTTTCAACTACGAAATCATCAATAAAGTAATAATCCGAAGAAGAGTTACCTTCAATACCAAACGATTCTGTAAGGAGAGTTGAAATTTTAATATCCATCTCAACCTTCGTCCAAGTATTTCCTACAACAGATACAGATTTTGAATCTTTAAATGATGTTGAATATTTAGAATCGGCGCTTTCACTGATACTTCCGCTTGCAGCAAAATTTTTAACACTCATAGTGCCGACAATCGGAATTGTGCAATCCTGAGGTGCATTTACCCAGAAGCTTACTCTGAATGTAGAACCTAAATCCTTAGGTGTAAGTCCGTTGGGATTAAACACATTTGCGATTTTAATACGTCCTGTACCGTTCGGATTTTTTGTGTAAACGAACATTGATCCGTCGCCTGTTCCTGTTGTGTGGTCAACGATGCCAAAAGCAGAAGCTTTTGTAACACTATATGACGGTGCCTGAAGGCCTCTGCGCTCAATAGTGTTTTCGGGAAGTCCGTTTTCAAAATCGCTTCTGAACGGGAATCTTGCACTGTCGTATTCAATATTTTCATTCATAAGGTCAATTATAGCCTTTGCAGTATCTTCGAATGCTGTTACAATGCCTGTATTAACCATTTTTGCTGCAGGCTTCATAATATTTTCAGCAAAGAATTTCGATGTATATGTTTCAGCGTCGAAAAGCTTTGTGTAACCTGTGTAATCCATTAAACCTTTTGTATCATTTAAAAATGTAACAAAGTCAAATTTGCTTGCAGCTGATTTAACTGTAAGTACAAATGCTGCGTTATATACTAAATTGTGAAGATTCTTTGTGTTGTTTTTGTTTGCAGAATCTACAATTTTAGCTTTACCGTTAAAGATATATGAATAAATGTAATCTAAATCTTTTGGGTTGGCATTTTTGAAATATGAAATTTTGTCAAGTTCCAAAACTTCTTTGTATGTTACTTTGTTCGCATCATCATATGTTTCAATTATGCTCTTTATTTCATCTTTTGAAGCAGCTTTTGAAAGATCATCCAAAAGTTTTGCAACAAAGTTAGCATTTTTGAATTCATACGAATCGAGTAAATAAATTGCTTTTTCTTCATTATATATAACGATGTTTAATGTTTCCTGCAATGCAGTAAGTGACGAGAGGTCAAGCACCGCACCCGAAGAAGTCAATGCAGCTTTTGATAAAACGTTTGAAGAATCGTTAAGATCATTTAGTGTTTTTCCGGGTTTCATTACAGCAACTTCAAAGTTTGAAGGAACATTAATATCGGCAAAATCAGCAGTTACTGTAAGTTTCTGCTCATTGTCGTTCATAGATTTGCTTACAGAATATGTATCTGCAAACGCATCAAGACTCATATTTGTTATTGTTGCTTCTTCCGAACCGGAAACAACTTTAACAATTAAGTCGCATGTGTTTCCTGCAGAAGTTGCAACAGGAACATTTGCAATAATTTTTCCTGTTTTTGCAGTCTCTGAAGAAATAAGCGAAATGCCTAAAACTTTTCCGTCCTTATCGCAAATTGCAATGTAAGGAAGTTTTGAAGAAGATGTAGCAGCTGCGCTTAGCGAAGCAGTGTATCCCAATTCAACAGATTTGCCTTCCATGCCTTTAAATGCATATGTAAGTTCTTTTCCTTCGCCGGCAAGTGCTTTTATTGAAGATGATGTAACATCAAATCCGTCAGCCGATTTCCAGCCGTCAAAGTTTCCGGTGAAGTAAACTGTTTTAAGAAATTCGTTTATATCGTCGATTTTCGAAACTTTAAAGCTTTCGATAACGTTTCCGTCGCCTGTTGAGTAAATGTCAAGAGCACGGAGAATATCCTGTTCTTTTCCGAAATAGTTTCTTGCATTTTCCATTCCGGCATCCTGATATATAATTGTGATATCTTCAAAATCATCACCTGTTGCAGGCATTGTTGCACCGCTTTTAGCTTCGCCGGATTTTGAACCCTTCATAAGAACGACATTTCCGTTGCCGTTTGTGAGCGTAAAGTCATCATTATATATTATCGGGTAGTCTTGGTTTTTTTCGGTTGTTTGGAATGTTCTGTCAACAAGTGCACTGTTTGCTCTTATTTCCATTTTACCTTCAGGAACTTTTGCACGCATGCTGATTGCATATGCGCTGCCTTTTTCTGCAACAAATCTCTCGGCTGCAGTGTTTGTTTCCGGAAGTGAAGTTGTATTGTTCGTATGGCTGTATTCACTGCCGAATTTAATGCTTCCGCCGTTTTCAAGTTCATATTTACCTGAAACGAGATTTGCATTTGTTAATTTAACGTTATCCGAATTAAAGATGTCCTGTAAATCGGAAGAGTCTTTATCAGCCACGATTGATGAAGTTTTTCTTACCGTTATTTCATCAAGGTAAAACGGTCTCGGATTGCCCGTTTTCGGCAAAGTGTCTTCCTCGAGTGCAAGCTCATCCATAGAAAGCTTGTAAAGAGTTGCTGTATAGGTTATATCAGACCACTGTTTCGGCGGAAGAGTGAAGCGCTTTACATTAGTTGCGGCTTGCGAAGCCGCAAAACCGCTGTTTGCGCTCCTTACGATTTGAGCATAATTGTTGTCTTTAAACACTTTACCACCGTACGTAGCGACAGCAAACTTATATTCTGCCGAATCGGGGTTGTAAACTCTCATTGTTATTTCGTAAGTTGCACCGATGTCGCGCGGTGTAACAGTTTTTGAATTGAATACATTCAAAAGCTTAACACGTGTGTTGTAGCCAACTGTTGTGTTAGAAACAACCGACAAGCAGCCTTCTTCAACGCCGTCGCCGTCAACGTCTTTTTTCTCAACGTTGAATGAGTTTTGGGCTGCACCGCCGCCCCATTCGATGTCTTTACCATAGTTAAGGCTGACTGTTGAGTCATCTGTGTCAAAGGTTTTATGATATGTGATTTCATCTGCCGGAACAGACTGCAAATCCACATTATCATAATCCTCGTCAATTTCCGCAAGATCCGCATCGACAAAATCGTCTGCGTCAATATCGGAAATTTCATCTGCCTGTGAAATGTCGCTTGCAGTGTCGGTTTCAACAAAACCCAACTCATCAAGCGAATCTGCAAAGTCGTCAATAGCAGGCATTGCTGCTGCGCTGCATACTGAACTAAGCAGAAAGATTGTTGCTAAAAATACTGTTAATACTTTTTTCACACTTAATCCTCCCTTTGTAGATTTAGAATACATTA
Source organism: uncultured Eubacteriales bacterium (assembly GCA_902493665.1). Classification (GTDB taxonomy): domain Bacteria; phylum Bacillota; class Clostridia; order UMGS1810; family UMGS1810; genus SIG430. Next base: position 137 of record CABUQL010000149.1, on the reverse strand, counting down.
ACATTCTTTTTTTGATAATCTATCGATTTAGGCATAATACAACAAATTATCATAATTAATTATACAACATTATCACAAGAATTGCACTAGAAAAATTATATTTTTTACTAGAAATATTCTATTTATTTTTTGAATTT
>CABUQL010000148.1 GCA_902493665.1 uncultured Eubacteriales bacterium | reverse complement strand
AAATTTGCACAGTACGGAGCAAATGCCAATGCGTTTACGTCATTTACAAACACCTGCTATCTGTTTTCGTGCACCGATAATTTTAACGAGTGCTTTTCGCATCTTTTAAGCTACGTTGCAGACCCATATTTTACCGAGGAAAACGTTTCAAAAGAAATGGGAATAATCGGTCAGGAAATAAGAATGTATGACGACGACGGTTCGTGGCGCGTTATGTTTAATCTTCTTGAGGCAATGTATGAAAAATGCCCCGTTAACGTTGATATTGCAGGAACGGTTGAAAGCATATCCCACATTACAAAAGACACTTTATACAAGTGCTATAACACATTTTACAATCCGTCAAATATGGTTATATGCGTTTGCGGAGATATTGATATTGAAAAAACAGGCGAAATAATTGACAAGGTTATGCCGGCTAAAAAAACGGGAACGAAAGCTAAAAGCATATTCCCCGAAGAAGGAGAAAATGTATTTAAGAAAAGTATAACTCAAAACCTTTCGGTTGCCATGCCCCTTTTCAACATCGGATACAAAGATAAATGCGGTTACGACGGCGACGAGCTTTTGAAAAACGAAATTGCCGCAGAAATCCTTCTTATGTCGGTTGCGGGAAAGAGCAGCGATTTATACTCTTCCCTTTACGAAGAAGGTCTTATTAATGAAGAATTTTCTTTCGATTTAATGTATGAAAACGCTTTTTCGTGCGTTATGATAGGCGGAGAATCAAAAAATCCCGAACTTGTATGCGAAAAGATTTCGGATTACATTGCAAAAAAAGGCAAAATATCCGAAGATGAATTTTTGCGTGCGAAAAAAGTTATTTGGGGCGATTATGTAAGAACGTTTAACAATGTTGAAAAAACTGCGCAGATGTTTTTGAGAAATACGTTAAAAGGCATAAACACTCTTAATTTTAAAGAAATTTTTGACAAAACCGACATTGATTTTGTAAACAAAAAATACAAAGAACTTTTTGCCGAAAACAAAAAAGCTGTTTCTACAGTTTATCCGAGCGAGGGAAAAAAAGATGAATAAAGTTGGATTTTTGGGACTTGGAATAAATATGTTTTCATTAAATCCCGTTGCATTTACGTTTTTTGGAAAAGACATATACTGGTACGGAATAATAATTGCAATAGGATTTGTTCTGGCAATTGCGCTTTGCTCCTATCTTGCTCCGAAAGGCGGAATTTCAAGCGACAACATATATGACATTGTGCTTTGGGCAACACCTCCTGCAATAATATGCGCAAGAATTTATTATGTTATATTTGCTTTCGACGACTACAAAAACAATCTTTCGGACATTTTTAAAATCTGGGAAGGCGGAATTGCAATATACGGCGGAATTATAGGTGCGGTTGCCGCCGCCTACATATATTGCAGAGCTAAAAAAATAAGCGTGAAAAAAACCTTTGACGTATGCTGTATAGGTCTTGCCGTAGGTCAGTGCGTAGGAAGATGGGGAAATTTTGTTAACGTTGAAGCATACGGCAGCGAAACTGCTCTCCCTTGGAGAATGGCGGTTTTAAAAGCCGGAATGGTAAGAATGATTGAAGTGCATCCCACGTTTTTATATGAGTCGTTGTGGAATTTTATGCTGATTTTTGTTTTGATGATTATACTTTACCGCAAGAAATTTGACGGCGAGGTTTTTGCGACGTACGTTTTCGGATACGGACTCGGACGTGCAATGATAGAAGGTCTCAGAACGGACAGTTTATACATCGGCATTTTCAGAGTATCTCAGATTTTTGCACTCATAACATCTGCTGCGGCGCTTATTTATATAATAAAAAACCGCATAAAATACAGCAAACAAGACAAATTACACAAAGAAAACTGACCTTTTTAACACAATTGGCATAAAAAGTTAGTTTTGGGGTTGTATTTTTGCAAAAAAATTAGTATAATATACTGGTATTTTTATAAATATCTTAGCACCGGAGGACCAAGCGCAATATTGGGTTTTGGCTTTTAGTGCCTTAACAGATTATTTTAAGAAAGAGGTATTTTCAGTGAAAATTTTTATTCAAGTTTTACTTGCACTGATAATTGTTTATTTTGCTGCATTTGTAATCATTTGCATTGCAGAATGTAAAGAAATCAAAAAACGCGACCCTGCGGCCCGTAACAATCTTGAAATTATACTTCTCTATTCGGGACTTCACGCAGTTTCAAACCACAGAATCGCACACTTTTTTTACAAAATAAAACTGCTTTTTATTGCAAGACTGATATCGCAGATAAGCCGCTTTTTTACGGGAATTGAAATCCATCCCGGAGCAAGCATAGGAAAAGGTCTTTTTATCGACCACGGTATGGGAGTTGTAATCGGTGAAACGGCAATCGTCGGGAATCACTGCACAATTTATCAGGGCGTTACCCTCGGCGGAACGGGAAAAGACAAAGGGAAAAGACATCCCACAATCGGAAACAACGTTTTAATCGGTGCCGGAGCTAAGGTTTTAGGACCTTTTAAAGTCGGCGACAATTCAAAAATTGCCGCAAATGCCGTTGTTCTTTCGGAAGTTCCCGAAAACTCAACTTGTGTGGGAGTTCCTGCAAGAATTGCAAGAATCAACGGTCAGCGCTTAAATGTCTGCGACGAACTTGACCAGATACATATTCCCGACCCCGTATCGCAGGAACTTTGCAGAATATACAAGCGGATAAACGATTTAGAAAACTCTAAGGAGAGCCAAAATGAAACTTTATAACACGCTTACACAAAAAAAAGAAGAATTTAAACCGATCGAAGAAAACAAAGTTAAAATGTATTCATGCGGACCTACCGTATACAACTATTTTCATATAGGAAACGCAAGACCGTTTATAATTTTCGACACTTTAAGAAGATATCTTGAATACAAAGGCTATGACGTAAGCTTTGTTCAGAATTTTACCGATATCGACGACAAAATGATAAGAAAGGCAAACGAAGAACATATAACGGTAAAAGAGCTTGCGGACAAGTTTATAAAAGAATACTTTATCGACGCGAAAGGTCTTGACATTGAAGAAGCAACGTATCACCCCAGAGCAACGGAAAACATCGACGCAATTATTGAGCTTATCAAAGCTCTCGTTGACAAGGGGTTTGCATACGAAGCCGGCGGCGATGTTTACTTTGACGTTGAAAAATTTACCGCACCAAAAAATTCAAGGATTACGGCAAGCTTTCGCATCAGCCGCTTGAAAATCTTGAAGCCGGCGCAAGAATAGAAGTCGGCGAAAAGAAGAAAAATCCTATGGATTTTGCAGTCTGGAAAGCAAAAAAAGAAGGCGAACCGTTCTGGGAAAGCCCATGGAGTGAAGGAAGACCGGGCTGGCACATTGAATGCAGTGCAATGGCAAACAAATATCTCGGCAAAACAATAGATATCCACAGCGGCGGTCAGGACCTTATTTTCCCGCATCACGAAAACGAAATTGCGCAAAGCGAAGCCGCAAACGGATGCCCGTTTGCACATTACTGGCTATATCAATGTTGACAACAGAAAAATGAGCAAATCTCTCGGCAATTTCTTTACGGTAAGAGATGTTGCCGAGAAGTTCGACTATGAAGTTATACGCTTTTTCATGCTCTCGGCACATTACAGAAATCCGATAAACTTCAGCGACCTCCTTTTGGAACAGGCAAAATCGGGACTTACAAGAATTTACACTTGCATGGAAAATCTCAAGTTTTTAAAAACGCATCTTACAGGCGATAATAAAAACAACATTTCGGATAACATCAAAGAATTTAAAAACAGATTTATTGATGCAATGGATGACGACATAAACACTGCCGATGCAATTTCGGTTATATTTGATATTGTAAAATTTGCAAACACAACAATCGACAACACATATTCCGAAGAAGCTATCGATTCTGTTATTAATCTTATAAAAGAGCTCGGCGGCGTTTTGGGAATTTTAAACAAGAAAAACGACTCGCTTTTGGATGAAGATATTGAAGCGCTCATAGAAAAAAGAACCGTGGCAAAAAAAGAAAGAGATTTTGCTTTGGCAGACAAAATAAGAGATGATCTAAAAAATATGGGAATATTTTGGAAGATACGCGCCAGGGTGTTAAATGGAGAAGAAGCGATGTTTGATTTTGATGTAAACATCGGTTTAAACGAAATATCTCCGTTGTGCTTTGCGTATATCGGCGATGCGGTTTATGAGCTTTATATAAGAACGATGCTTGCAAAAGACGGAAACATTCCCGTTTCAAAGCTTCACAAAGCCGCAATCCATTTTGTTAAGGCAAAGGCGCAAAGCGATACAATCCATTTT
>CABUQL010000147.1 GCA_902493665.1 uncultured Eubacteriales bacterium | reverse complement strand
CCGATATAACAATAAGCACCGAAAAAAGCATTCCGATAATTCTTACAACGAGAAAATTTCTGTCTTCGTGCACTCTGTAAAATCTGTTAAGCGCCTTTGCAATAACACTCATGGTTCCCGACATTGACCACATCGAAAGCACTACAACCGTAATAATTATGGCGTTTGTATGCGCCAGACTTTTAAGCATTGAATATATTACATCCGCCGTTTCGTCGGGCAGCATTTTAAGTATGTTCCAGATAACGCCCTCGCCCATAATCGGGGTATGCGAAATTATAATAAATATTAAAATTATAAGCGGAAAAAAAGTTGTTATAAGATAAAATGTAAGCTCTGCCGCCAGTGAAGCGAAATCGTATTTTATAAACGTGTTAAACGCGCGTAATATAAGCGATACAAACGCGTTATTTTTCACGGATCTTTTTTCCATATTACACTCCTGATTTTTGCGGACAAAAATCAAAACATTTCCGCAAATATTTATCGGTTTTTGCAAACACATATACATTTTATCATATTTTTTATGAAAATACTAACATTTTTTGTAAAAATCCTAAAATTGTATTTGAAATTACAAAAAAGTAGTGTATAATATAAGTTGTGATATTATATCTATGGAGGCTAAAATGAGCGATTTAACCAATCTGACGCTTAACAGGCTTAAGGAAATTGCAAAAGAAAAAAACATAAAAAACATTTCACGTCTTAAAAAAGATGAACTTATATTAAAAATAAAAAGCATTTCGGATTCCAAATATTTGCAAAACGAAGAAATCAAAAAAGAAGAGGTCCAAAAAAATAACAAACCGCAAAAAAACGAAAAAAAAGACGGACTTTTACAAAAAAGCGAAGATTTAAAGAAAAATAAATCTCCGAATAAAGATGAATCTTCAGGCAAAAACGAATCCGCATCAAAAAATGAACAGGCGGAGAAAACAGAACCGTCTTCTTTTGATGACAGAAAAAGTGAGATTACAGGCGTTTTGGAGGTTCTGCCCGACGGATTCGGTTTCTTAAGAAGCGAAAACTATCTTTCGGGAACAAGCGACATTTACGTTTCTCCCGTTCAGATAAGAAGATTTAATCTTAAAACGGGCGACCTTATATGCGGAATTTCACGTCTTCCCAACGAAGGCGAAAGATTCGGCGCAATAATTTACGTTAAAACGGTAAACGGCGACCTGCCCGAAAAATCAATAAAGCGAAAAAGCTTTGACTCGCTTATCCCCGTATATCCGAGCGAGCGCCTTACGCTCGAAACAAATCCGAATGATTATGCGGTAAGGCTTATAGACCTTATATCTCCAATCGGAAAGGGACAAAGGGGAATCATTGTTGCGGCTCCCAAAACGGGAAAAACCACACTTTTAAAAAACATTGCAAACAGCATAACGGCAAATCACAGCGATGTAAAACTTATCGTTCTTTTAATTGACGAGCGTCCCGAAGAAGTTACAGATATGAAACGCTCAATAAAAGGCGACGTTATATATTCCACATTCGACGAACTTCCCGAGCATCACATAAAAGTTGCGGAAATGACGCTCGAGCGTGCAGAAAGACTTGTTGAGCACGGCAAAGATGTTGTTATACTTTTAGACAGTTTAACACGTCTTTCAAGAGCATACAACCTCACAATTCCGTCAACGGGCAGAACGCTTTCGGGCGGACTTGATCCCGGTGCGCTCCACAAACCGAAAAAATTCTTCGGCGCCGCAAGAAACATTGAAAACGGCGGAAGTCTTACAATACTTGCAACTGCGCTTGTTGAAACGGGCAGCAGAATGGACGACGTTATTTTTGAAGAATTTAAAGGCACGGGCAATATGGAAGTCCACCTCGACAGAAAAATGAGCGAAAGGCGGATTTTTCCTGCGATTGACATTTATAAATCGGGTACAAGAAAAGAAGAACTTCTTCTTTCAAAAAAAGAACGCGAGGCAGTATGGGCAATAAGGCGTTCTCTTTTGAAAGACCAGACGGAAGCAACCGAAAAACTGCTTTCAATACTTATAAAAACGAAAACAAACGATGAATTTATAGATTTAATCACAAAACAAAAGAAAACAAAAGAAGGAGAAAAATAAAATGGCTTCGGGCACAAAAGCAAAAAACACAAAAAAAGCACAGCCGAACCGCACAAAAAAAGGTGTTTCGGATGCTAAAAACCCAAATTTTTTTGAAATAATTTCAATTGCGGCAATTACCGTTGCAATACTTTTAATGATAGGACTTTACTTTGAAAGCGGCATGATAGGAAAAGCCGTATCGCATACAATGAGAGGTCTTATGGGACCTATGGCATACCTTTTCCCGATATATCTTTTTGCACTGTTTTTGCATGCGGCGATTAAAAAAGACTATCAGAAATACAAATGGAAATATTTTATGTCGTTCTGCCTGTTTTTATCCGTAATGGGATTTTTGCATTCATGGGTTGAAGGTTACGATTACAAATCAAACTACCTTGCAGAAATGGGAAAATATGACGGCGGAAGCGCAGAAGACTATGTTTCAAACTTTCTTCCTGTTTACTGGAAACGTTATTATGATTTTGCATTAAACGACTTCTGGGGCTCGGGAGTAATAGGCGAAGCAATTGCAAGACCGATTGCTCTTATGTTCGGAAAGCTCGGCTGCGGAGTATTTTACTTTGCAATGTGCACAATTCTTTCAATATGCGTTTTTGACGTTTCGTTCTTCGGCTTTATAGAAAAATTTACGGGCAAAAGAAAAAACAAAAAGAATCAGCATATCGTTCCCGAATACAACGAAACTCCCGCACCGAAAAAGCCTTTTAAAGAAATTAATGTTTTTGACGATGAACCGGGCGATGCAAAAAATCGGAAAAACACGAAAAACCATTTGGGAAATGCTGCAAATAATGCAGTACAGCCCTATGAAGACGAAAACTTCCCCGAACCCGAAATAAGAGTTTACAACAAAGGTCAGGAGGGTTTTGCCGACGCTCTCGGAAAAGACAACAGCCATCCGCTTGACGCAAAAGAAAATCACACTGAAAGCGAAAACGGCGACTCGGATGGAGAAGAAAGCGGCAGTTTTCATGATGAAGAAATTGTAAACGAACTTAAAGACGCCTCGGAAAATCAGATTTTGGAATACAGTTTTCCGTCGATAGATATTCTTACTCCGCCAAAGCCGAACGAAAACAACGGCAAAATTGAAGAAGAGCTTATGAAAAACTCTCATAAGCTTATAGAAACACTAAAAAGCTTCGGCGTACGTGCAAACGTTACGGGAGTAAGCATGGGTCCTACTGTAACAAGATATGAAATTGCACCCGAACCGGGTGTTAAGGTAAGCAAAATCGTAAATCTTTCTAAAGATATTGCGCTCTCGCTTGCCGCAAAAAGCGTCAGAATAGAGGCTCCCATTCCCGGAAAATCGGCAGTCGGAATAGAGCTTGCAAACAAAATTGTAAACACCGTTACGCTCCGTGAAGTGCTTGAAACGGAAGAATTTAAAAATTCACCGTCAAAGCTTTCAGTCGCACTCGGAAAAGATATCTGCGGAAGCCCTATTATACTCGACATTGCAAAAATGCCACATCTTCTCATTGCAGGTGCTACCGGCGCAGGTAAAAGTGTGTGCATAAACACAATTATAATGAGCATTTTATACAAAGCCGACCCGAACGAAGTTAAACTTGTAATGGTTGACCCGAAAGTTGTTGAGCTCGGCGTATACAACGGAACACCGCATCTTTTGATTCCTGTCGTTACAGACCCCAAAAAAGCCGCGGGCGCGCTTAACTGGGCTGTAAGCGAAATGACGGAGCGTTATGAAAAATTTGCCGAAAACAATGTACGTGACATAAAAGGCTACAACGAACTTATGATGATGAACGAAACCCCCGAGCTTAAAATGCCGCAGATTGTTATTATCATAGACGAGCTTGCCGACCTTATGATGGTTGCCCCGAGCGACGTTGAAACATACATCTGCCGTCTTGCGCAAATGGCAAGAGCCGCAGGTATGCATCTTGTAATTGCAACACAAAGACCTTCGGTAAACGTCATCACAGGTACAATTAAAGCAAACATTCCCTCAAGAATTTCATTTATGGTTTCAAACCAGATAGACTCAAGAACAATACTCGATATGGCAGGCGCCGAAAAGCTTATAGGACGCGGCGATATGCTTTATATGCCGGTCGGCGCTTCAAGTCCCGTAAGACTTCAGTGCTCGTTTGTAACCGATAAAGAAGTTGAAAGTGTTGTAAGCGCGGTGAGCTCAAACTGCGCTCCGCAGTACAAAGAAGACGTTATGGAACGTCTTG
>CABUQL010000146.1 GCA_902493665.1 uncultured Eubacteriales bacterium | reverse complement strand
TAAAAGATTGTCCGACGCATTTACAAAGCGTGAAATCTCGGAAATATCAATACCTGTGCACAAAGCAAAACACCTCTTTCAGAATGCTGAAATTATGCGGTTTAATACGGTTTGCAAACTCATTAACCATACTTTTTGCATCTTTTAAATGCCATACGTTTTTACGCAATCGGTGCAATTTAAACTATTTATTCTGCCCGTTTTCTATGCGAATTCTTGACGGATTAAATTTTGCCATTGACTCTGTCATATGTGACGGCGGATTGAACAAAAGTTTGAATCTTTTTCCGTTATCATAGTATATCGCATAATACGCATCTTTATCATGCCCGGTAGAGCAGTCTATCACTTTATCCGCCCTTTTATTTTCCTCGCACGCAAATTCTTTATCGCCGACGGGTGCGAAAACATCAAATTTTTTAACGTCCGTTTCGCACACTCTCGTGCGTTTTCTTTTGGCGTAAATCTTGTCAATGTCGAGCGATGAATTTGTGAGCACATATTCGTACTCGACTTTAAATCTCGAAATCAAAATGTATGCAAAATACACCGCCGCAGCGTCAAAAACCGCAGTTATGCCGAACGCAAGATACGGAAGGGAAAGAATTATCAAAACAAGAGCCGCTATGCAAATAAGCGCCGACCAAAAAAAGTCTGTTGCACGCAATTTTCTTTCAACCAAGTATTCGTGAAAAATATCCATTTTATATCCTCCCTTTAGCTGCCGCAGGCAATTTGGCAAAGTTACTCACTTCAGCTTCCGCCGCAAGACGAATCTGGCAGAGTTTGCTTAAATTATCTTGCCATAAGGCAAATTAGCAATAAATTCATTTTGCAAATTAATTCTAACACTCATTTCTTAATCTTTCAAGAAGAGTTTTAAAATAATCGGGCAAATCGGCATTAAACTCCATATACTCCCCTGTTTTCGGGTGGATAAATCCGAGCGTTCTTGCGTGAAGCGCCTGACCTTTTAAAGAATACATATTTTTTCTTGCGCCGTAAAGCGGATCGCCGAGCACCGGATGATTTATATACTTTAAGTGGACTCTTATCTGGTGCGTCCTTCCCGTTTCAAGACGGCATCTTAAATACGTTGTGTTATAAAACCTTTCCAGAACTTCAAAATGCGTAACTGCATGTTTTGAGTTACGGCTCGTTACGGTCATCATTTTGCGTTCTGTCGGATGTCTTCCTATCGGTGCGTCGATAACGCCTTTGTCGGTTGCTATTATTCCGCTTGCAACGCACACATACTCCCTTGTGACGGTTTTATTTTTTATCTGCTCAGAAAGTGAAATGTGCGCATTATTTGTTTTTGCAACAACCAAAAGCCCCGATGTGTCTTTGTCTATTCTATGCACAATTCCGGGACGTATTACGCCGTTTATTCCGCTAAGATTTCCTTTGCAGTGATACAAAAGCGCATTTACAAGAGTGCCCGTGTAATTTCCCGCTGCGGGATGAACAACCATTCCCTGTTTTTTGTTTACAACAAGAAGCTCATCGTCCTCATACACGATGTCGAGCGGTATATCTTCGGCAACAATATTTAACGGCTCGGGTTCGGGGATTGCAACGTCAATTACATCGCCATTGCAAACAATATATCCGCATTTTTGCGTTTTGCCGTTAACCGTGATTTTTCCTTCATTAATAAGCGATTGAATCTGCGACCGCGAAACAGATTCGGCTTTAACGTATTTGTCGAGCCTTATGCCGTCGGTATCGCATATAATAGTGAAATTATCCATTTTTATTCTCCGTTTGTGTCAGACGTAGAAAACAATATATAAACGCACAGCAAAACCGCTCCGATTACAATGCAGCAGTCCGCAAAGTTGAAAACGGGAAATTTTATAAATTTAAGTTCAATCATATCAACAACCGCGCCGCCCTTAAAAAGTCTGTCGATAAAATTGCCTATTGCTCCGGCAAAAATGAGCATCATCGAAGTGTTAAAAAGCGGGCTTTTGATTTTCTTTTTCACAATATAAAAAGAAAGAAAAAACAAAACCGCAACGGTAATTGCCGCAAAAAACCACCTTGCGCCCGCAAACATTCCCCACGCCGCACCCGTGTTTTTTATAAACGTAAACGATACAACGCCTTTTATAAACGGAACTTCGCCAAACGGCAATATGTTTTTTACCGTAAAATATTTTATAAGCTGATCAAGAACTATCAGCAAAATACTTCCTGCAACATACGGCATTTGTCTGCTTCCTTTCAAAAATCTAATATGATGAAAAATTATTTTTCAAGTTTTTCAATTGCGTCCTTAATACGCTTTATTGTTTCGTCTTTTCCGAGTATTTCGGCAAGCTCAATTCCGCCGCCCGGTGTAAACGGTTTTCCGCTTATGGCAACTCTTATCGGCCACAAAATAAGACCATTTTTAACGCCGAGTCTTTCAATTAACGCAAAAAGCGCATTGTGAATGCTTTCCTGTGTCCAGTTATCGATTTTTTCAAGAACCGTGAGCGCCTCTTTTAAGCTTTCAAGCGAATTTTCGGGATTTGTTTTCATCTTTTTGTGTCTGAAAAGCTCAACATCGTATTCGGGCACCTCATCAAAAAAGTCAATCTGGGCCGGAATGTCCGAAAATTTTTCAGTTCTGTCGTGCAAAAGCGCAGCAATTTTCTTTAAGTCAAAATCTCCCTTAACCGCTTCTTTTATATATGGAAGAGCGTCATTGTAAAACTCGTCAAGGCTTAATTTTCTGATGTATTCGCCGTTTAACCAGCTCAGTTTTTTCTCGTCAAAAACTGCCGGCGATTTGCTGATACCGTCAATTGAAAATGCCTTTATAAGACCGTCCATATCAAAAACTTCCTGCTCGCCCCCGGGACTCCAGCCCAAAAGCGCAATATAGTTTATGATAGCGTCTTTTAAATATCCCTTGTTTATGAAATCTTCGTAAGACGCATCGCCTTCGCGTTTACTGAGCTTTTTGCCGTTTTCTTTAATAATCGGCGAAACATGAACGTATGTCGGTATCTCCCAGCCGAAAGCCTCATACAAAAGGTTGTATTTCGGTGTGCTCGAAAGATATTCGTTTCCTCTTATAACGTGCGTGATATGCATAAGATGGTCGTCGATAACATTTGCAAAGTTGTATGTCGGAAGTCCGTCGGATTTCAAAAGAACGTTGTCATCAAGAGTTGAGTTTTCAACTGTGATTTCGCCGAAAACAGCGTCTTTAAATGTTGTTGTTCCGTTAGGGTCGATTTTTTGACGGATAACATAAGGAATGCCGCTTTTAAGCTTTTCTTCAACTTCTTCTTTTGAAAGATTTCTGCAATGTCCGTCATATTTAGGTGCAATCTTGTTTGCAACCTGTTCATCTTTAACTTTGTCAAGTCTTTTCTTGTCGCAGAAACAGTAATATGCACCGCCGAGCTCAACGAGTTTTTTTGCGTATTCTTTATAAATCTCTCTGCGCTCACTCTGGATATACGGACCGTAATCTCCGCCTATATCGGGACCTTCGTCGTGTTTAAGCCCTGTTTCTTTCAAAGTTCTGTAAATAAGATCAACCGCACCGTCAACGTATCTTTCCTGGTCGGTGTCCTCAATTCTTAAAATAAAATCTCCGCCCATGCTTTTTGTAAGCAAATATGCATAAAGCGCCGTTCTTAAGTTTCCTATATGCATATATCCCGTCGGACTCGGAGCAAATCTTGTCCTGACTTTGTCCATTTTATGTCATCCTTTCACATTTGTGATTTTATAATTCCAATACATTTTTTAACTGCAACTTCGGGTGTCATTTCCGTTACTTCGCCGCTTCTTCTTTCCTTAAATTCAACGATTCCTTCGCCAGATTTTTTGCCTGCCGTAATTCTTAAAGGTATTCCGATTAAATCTGCGTCATTAAATTTAACTCCGGCACGCTCGTTTCTGTCGTCATACAAAACTTCAATGCCGTTTGCTTTAAGTTCATTGTAGATTTTGTCAGCAAGCTCAACCTGCGATGCATCTTTTGAGTTTGCGCTTACAACAATAACCTTAAACGGAGCGACACTCATAGGCCAGATTATGCCTCGTTCATCGCAGTTCTGCTCGATTATTGCGGCAATACATCTGTTAACGCCGATACCGTAGCACCCCATAATCGGAACAGCTTTTTTGCCGTTTTCGTCAAGAAATGTGCATTCAAGCGCCTCGGTATATTTTTTGCCAAGCTTGAAGATATGTCCTATTTCAATACCTTTGCAAACCTTAACTTTGCCTTCGTGGCAGTGCGGGCACTTGTCACCCGGAGTTGAATTTCTGAAATCTCCTACAAATGCGGGAGTGAAATCTTTGTTAATATTTACATTAATG
>CABUQL010000145.1 GCA_902493665.1 uncultured Eubacteriales bacterium | reverse complement strand
GCAAACGACAACATAAGCAAAATAGTAAATCTGTCGCACGTAAAACTTGTTTTGTTTTCGGAAGAGGTTGCAAAAAAGGGGATAAGAAAATATATTGACGGCTTTGTAAGAGAACTGAGTGTCAGACCTGCAACGATTGTTGCGGTCTGCGACAATTCGTGCAAGGATTACTTAAAAAGTATAACACCCAAGCTTGAAGCAAATCCCGAAAAATATATAAACGACATTTTTGACAAGAGTAAAACAGCATTTTTGCCGTCGGCAACTCTTTCGGATTTTTTCGTGTGGGGAGATTCAAAGTCAAAAGATGTAACAACGGCATATTTGGGACGTCTTAAAGACGAAAAAAAGAGCGATGCAAAAAAAGATAAAGAGGAATATTCATACGGAATAGACGATGAGAAAACAGACAACGTTCCTTTGGAAGCAAAAAATAAAGCCGTTGTTTTCGGAACCGCGTTTTTTGACGGATACAAGCTTGCCGGAACGGGAACGAGCATTGAAAATATGTATTTAAAACTTTTGACAGGAAAAATATCGGAGGCGGTTTACACCGTAAAAATCAAAAACGACGCCATGATAGAGCTTTCTCTTACGCAGGAAAACAAGCCCGAGTTTAAAATTGACACTTCACATTATGCGCCGAAGGTTCAGATTAACGTTGATATACAGGCCGACATTATGAGTATGGAGGACACCGTTATTAAAAAAGGGTCATACAAAGTTCTTTCTGATGCTTTGGAAAATGACCTTGAAAAAAATATAAACAAATACCTTTATAAAATTGTAAGAGATCTTAAAGTGGATTCTGTCGGAATCGGAAATGAGGCAAAAAGAAATTTTCTTACAATGCAGGAATGGAAAAAATATGACTGGCACAAAAAATATCCTTTTTTGCAGTATGAGACAAAAGTAAATGTAAAAATCAAAAAATTCGGCTTGATTGACAAATCGCTTGATATAGGAAACGAGGGATAAAAATGACAACGGTTTTAAATGCAATTTACGATGTTATTTTGGTGTGCGTGCTTGTTTACACAATAAGCTACTGCAGGTATGAATTTAAAAATAAAAACACACTCGGCGCAGTTGCGGTTTTGGTGCTTTGCGCCGCCGTTGTTTTAACTCCCGCCGCAGTTTTTATTGTTAGTATAGTAAGGCATTAGGGCGTACGTCAGACTCGAAAGGCGTAAATGCCAAAAGTCTTATTTGTCAAAAATACAAAACACTTGTAATGCGCAAAAAAATAGTGTATAATATATGTAAATTTTGATAAATAAGTGTTTGGAGTGAATTTATTTTGAGAGAAACGTTATTGGGGCTGCTTTTAAGCCTTCCCGCATTTTTTCTTGCAATAAGCGTTCATGAGAGCGCACACGGGTATATGGCTTACAAAATGGGCGACCCTACGGCAAAATATATGGGCAGACTTACGCTCAATCCTATTGCGCATTTCGACCTTATCGGCGGACTTTGTCTTTTGCTTTTTCACTTCGGATGGGCAAAACCCGTGCCGATTAATCCGCAGAATTTTAAAAACAGAAAAAAAGGCATTATACTTGTAAGCCTTGCAGGACCTGTTTCAAATATAATTTTTGCAATTGTTTCGGCTCTTGTGCTGGCAGTATCGGGAAAGCTTATGGGGATTGGCGATGTTAATTTTCTTTTTAACGTGTCGGCATATCTTTTGGGAAACGGTCTTACACAGATGAGCGGTGTTGTGGTGCTCTTGCCCATGCTTTACTACTGCGTAATACTTAATATCGGTCTTGCGGTTTTTAATTTGATACCGATTCCGCCGCTTGACGGTTCGAAAATTCTGCTTGAACTTCTGCCGTACAAGGCAAGAGATTTCTTTTACAGTATAGAAAGATACTCCATGATTATAATGCTCGTTGTTATTTATACGGGGATTTTAAATCCTGTTCTTTCTGTTTTGCAAAACGGACTTTTTATGCTTGTAAAACTTGTAATATCACCGCTTTTTTAAAAGGAGGGTGTTCTTTTGGAGCTTTCTTTTAAACTTGAAATATTTGAAGGACCGCTTGATTTGCTTTTGCATCTTATAAAAAAGAATAAAGTCAGCATTTACGATATTCCGATCGTTGAAATAACGGAGCAATATATGGAATATCTTTCAAAAATGAGCGAAATGGATCTTGAAATTTCAAGCGAATTTCTTGTTATGGCTTCTCAGCTTTTGTATATAAAATCAAAAATGCTTCTTCCGAAACATGAAGAGGAAGAAGAGGAGGACCCGAGAAAAAATCTTGCGGACAGGCTTATTGAATACAAAAAAATGAAAGAAGCGGGCGAAAAGCTTAAGCTTATGCAGTTTTCGGGATATCTGTCTTTTTATAAAGAGGCGCAGGACATAAAAGGAATTGAAATGCCGAAAAAAAGACTCGAAGCGCAAAGCATGGAAAAACTTACAAACGCATTTTTGTCGATACTTGAAAAGGCACAGAGAAAAGCGCCGCCCCCTGCGTCAAGATTTGACGGAATCGTCGGACGCGAGGTTGTATCGGTTAAAACAAAAACAACCCAGCTTTTAAAAAGAATGAAAAAGGGAAGCAGGTTGAGTTTTAAAAAAGCATTTGACGGTGTAAAGTCCAAAAGCGAGGCAGTATCGCAGTTTCTTGCAATACTTGAGCTTTTAAGAATGGGAGTTTTAGAGGTTGAAACGCACGGCGAAGATATTTTGCTTAAAAGAATGACGGATACCGAGGGCGAAGTCCTTGAAAAAATAGAAGAAAGCTATGCATAGTTTTAAATGATTAACCTTTAAAAATCAATTTTAAAAAATGATTTTTTGTCAATAACTTTTACAGGTGAAAAAATGGAAGAAAAAAAACTTATGGCGATAGTTGAAGGCGTTCTTTTTGCAATGGGAGAGTCGGTTGACTGCGACAGACTTTGCGAGGCTGTTGGCGTTGAGAAGGAATATCTTACAAACGTCGTTGACAAAATGATTAAAGAGTATAACGGTGACAAGAGCAGAGGAATTAAAATAATCCGTCTTGAAAATAGTTATCAGCTTTGCACAAAGCAGGAAATTTATGAATATATAAGAAATTTTATTGCACGAAAAGGTAAAAATTCTCTTTCAAATGCAGCACTTGAGGTGCTTTCGATTGTTGCATACAATCAGCCTGTTACAAGAAGCAGCATTGAGTTTATAAGAGGAGTTAACAGTGACGGTTCACTGTCAAAACTTATTGAGCTTGGACTTGTTGACGAGGTGGGACGTCTTGACGCACCGGGAAGACCGATACTTTTCGGAACAACTGAGGAGTTTTTAAGATGTTTCGGCATAGAATCGCTCGAAAAACTTCCTGAAATAGAACTTACTGATGATGACGGCATCTTGGAAGGACTCGGCGAAAATACCGAACCGTTAAAAGAGTCCGATACCGATTTGGGCATGCGGGAAAATGACGGAAACGAAAGTGAAAACTCGGAAAACACAGAAAACACAGAAAACACAGAAAACACATAAAAACAACGCATAAAAAGCGCAAAAATGTGCGCAATAAAACATAAGTGCGGTGATGGCTTTGAAAATTTTTTTGACAATTCTTATTGCTTTGGCGGTATGCATAATATTAATTCTTTCAGTTAAAATAAAAGTGCGTTTTTCACTCAGTCACACAGGAAAAGGCAATGACATTAAACTTCGTTTTTTTGTATTGAATGAAAAACTCGGATACAGTTTTTTAGGCAGTGAAAAAAAAGAGGATAAACAAAAATCCGAAAAAAGCAAAGAAGACAATAAAGAAAAAAGCGGAGAAAACGAAAATGAAGGATTTTTAAAAAAGCTTGAAAATATCCATGCAAAAGTGATAAAATACAAATATACTTATCTTTCGTGCAGGGAATTTGCAAAAAAAAGATTTACGGTTGAAAATCTTGATTTACTTGTTGAATTCGGTCTTTCCGACGCGGCAAAAACAGGCATTGCAACAGGTGCGGTCTGGGCAGCCGTTTACAACATATTCGCCTTTATAACAAGATGTGCCGTTGTTAAAAATCATAATTTTAACGTAAACGCAGATTACTCAAACGAAAAATTTGATATAAAAACAGATGTTGTTGTAAGTTTTCGGCCGATAAGCGCCGCTTTTATATTGATTTATATATTTTTAAAATATAATTTAATTTCAAAAAAATATGAAGAAAGGTTTAAGGAGGTTTATTAAAATGGCTCAAAACCCGATTGAAGGATTAATAAGTGTGGCAATGGAGAATTTGAAAACGATAGTTGACGCAAACACAATTATCGGCGAGGCGGTCAAATCCGATGACGGAATGACTGTTATTCCGGTTTCAAAG
>CABUQL010000144.1 GCA_902493665.1 uncultured Eubacteriales bacterium | reverse complement strand
GTAACCGCTGAATTAACTATTACACAAGAAGAAGGTGTACCTTATTTCTTTCTATGTGGGCGTGCTGATGGAAATGTCGTTAAGCCTTTAGGAGCGAACACGTTTGATAAAATTTATAAATGGACTTGGGACAACCTAAAGGCATTGATAAACGGGGCAAGATAATTTTTTACCCGCAAACTTCCGATAATAAAAAATTATCGGAACATAAATTAAAGATTTTGGGAGGAATTCAGATGTTACCTGAAGAATTAGCCCGTATAAAAATTGACAAACAATTAAGCGATGCCGGTTGGGATATAGTTTCACGTATGGAATATATTCCAAACACTACTTCAGCCGTAAAAGAAGCCTTGATGAAGGGAAGTAAGGAAAGCGATTATTTGCTTTTTGTGGAAGATAAGGCTATTGCTGTAGTGGAAGCGAAAAAAGAAGACAATATGCTTGGCGAAGAAGTGGCATTGCAAGCAGAAAATTATGCCGCAACACCGCAAAATTGGTATGGTCTGTGGTTTCCAAAACAAATTCCATTGGTTTATTTGGCAAATGGAAAGAAGTTGTATTTTAAGAATCTTCTTAATCCTGATAGTGATTATGAAGAAATTTCTGCCATGCACACACCTAAGCAGATGCTTAAAATGATTGGTAAAACCTCTGAATACGGTGCTTTGCCGCATTTGAATCCAATAGGGTTAAGAGATTGCCAATACGACGCTGAAATAGCACTCGAGAACACTTTCAAAGAAGGTAAGAAAAAGGCTCTTGCCGTATTGGCAACCGGTTCAGGAAAAACTTATTTGGCTTGTTTGGCGTCTTATCGTCTTTTGAATTATGTTCCTAATGTAAAACGCATTTTGTTTTTAGTTGATAGGAATAATCTTGCAAAACAGACCAAAAGTGAATTTAGCCAATTTGATAGAACCGAAAACGGCAAGGAAATGAGTTCATTGTATGAAATCAGTCGTCTCAAAAAGGCGGATGATATCAATGGTGATGTAATTATTTCCACCATTCAGAAACTATTTGCTGTCCTTACAGGTCAGACGATTGCTGATGATGAGGACGAAGATAAAGAAGATGAGCTTAATTTTAATCGAGATAACGATAAAAATGCTCCGGCTATCGAACTCGGTAATGATTTGAAATTGCCACCCGATTATTTTCAGTTTATTATCGTTGACGAATGCCATAGGTCAATTTATGGCAAGTGGAAATCTGTCCTTGATTATTTTAGCGTAGCTAAGATTCTTGGGCTTACAGCAACACCTACCCCGGAGGCATATGCCTTCTTTGATAATAACATCATCGAAAAGTACACTTATGACGATTCCGTCGTTGATGGTGTCAACGTTCCTTCCCGTATTTTTAAAATTGCGACGGAAGTTTCTGTCCACGGCGGAACAATTAAAGAAGGGACTGCTATTACGGAAAAAACTCGTATAAATAATCAATCAAACGTTGTTACTGTATCAGATCGCGTTGATTATACGACAAAACAATTAAATCGTTCTGTAGTCAATAAAAATCAGATAGAAACTGTACTTTCTGCATATCGCGACTCTGTATATGAAAAACTATATCCTGACCGCGAAGAAAATTGGTATTATATTCCTAAAACCTTGATTTTTGCAGTAGACGACAAACACGCTACAGAAATTGTCGAATCCGTAAAGAAAGTCTTTGCAGAAAAGTTTGCCAACAACAAAGTTCCGGAAAACTTTGTTCAGAAGATTACATATTCTGCTGGAGATTCCGACTCTCTTATTCGGGATTTCAGAGTTGAAAAGGATTTCCGTATTGCCGTAACGGTTACTCTTGTTGCAACAGGAACCGACGTAAAGCCTTTGGAAGTTGTATTTTTCATGAGCGATGTTAAATCCGATGTTTTATATACGCAAATGAAAGGTCGCGGTTGCAGAGTAATAACCGATGATAAATTGAAAGAAGTTACGCCAAATGCAACGACAAAAGAATGTTTTTATATTGTCGATGCCGTCGGCGTTACGGAGAGTGACAAAACCATACCGAAGCCGGCAGATCCGTCGCAAAAACGTCCTACATTGGCACAAGTTCTTGAACACTTGGCGCATAACGAGGTCAGCGACGATAATCTAAAACTATTAAGAGACTTCTGTTCGACAATTCAAAAACGTTATGAAAACAATGCACTTTTCGGAAGGCATTTAGACTCGTTTATTTCTGATTTCGGTTTTGCTCCGCGTTCGTTGGCAAATACGATCAATGAAACCTTGTCGAAAGGTTCATTGCCGCCGTTTGAAAGCCCGTCCGATTACAATACCGAGCGAAAAGCTTTGATTTCGGTTCTTATGAACAATATCAACGCAAGAAATAGGTTGCTCGAATTGCAAAAAGGCTATTTAGCATATACACACGAGCACGATGACAAGTTGATTTCTGCTGAGTTTTCAAGAGAAACGGCTCGTAGTTTTATCGACTCGTTTGAAAAGTATATCAACGACAATAAGGATAGCGTTGAGGCGTTGCGTATTGTTTATAATTCTGAAAACACGGCGATTACATATTCTATGCTATGTGATTTAAGGGATAAATTGCTTTCTGAAAACAGACTTTTTACTCCGTCGCGAATTTGGAACAGTTATAAAATCCTTGACTCGCAAGGGGCTGTATCTCCTCTCGACACAAAGAAAAATGTTAATGCGCTGACCAATTTAATACAAATCGTTAGATATGCATATAAGAAAAGTTCAACATTGGCAAGTCTTTTTGTCGGTTACACGCAAAGATTTAACTTGTACTGTGGACAAAGGCAACGTGAATTAACGGCAGAACAGCAAGATGTTATGCGCCAGATCGCTGAGTATATCGTAACAGAAGGCGCATTTACGTCTATGGAACTCAATCAGTTTGAGCCAGACCTTTGGAAAAAGGCTATGCTGTCTTTCAAGTCTCAAGGAAAGACTTTTTCAACAGAACTGCAACAATTATCAAAATTTATATTAAAGGTGGCATAAATTGGCAGATTTACAGGTAAAAAGCGAGGCAACTCTCGTAAAAAAAGTTTGGGATATTGCGAACGTTCTTGCTGCGGCAGGTGTTGGATTCACTGACTATATTACGCAACTCACATACATTCTTTTCTTAAAAATGGATAATGAAAAGGAAGAATTAGGGTTAGGTAGTGCTATTCCTGAAGGATATAAGTGGGAAGACCTTGTTGGTTTGAGTGGACAAGACCTTGTTGATAAATACGAAGAAATTCTAAAAGAATTAGCGAAAGATACAGGTCTTATCGGTACTATTTTTACGAAAGCATCAAATAAAATCGACAGTCCTGTCCATCTTGCAAAAGTTATCAAAATGGTTGGCGGCGAAAATTGGTATATGATGGAAGGCGACTTCAAAGGCGCAATTTACGAATCTATTCTTGAAAAGAATGGACAAGATAAAAAAAGCGGCGCTGGGCAATATTTTACACCGCGTTCGCTGATTAAGGCCATGGTTGACGTAACCGATCCGAAAATAACCGAAACCGTTGCCGATCCGGCTTGTGGAACAGGCGGTTTTTTGCTTGCTGCTTTCGACCATATGAAAACACAAAGCAAAGAGATTTCAAAGCAGAATTTTCTTAGAAATAATGCTTTCTTCGGTGCGGATAATACGGCTCTCGTCGTAACGCTTGCCTCGATGAATTTGTATTTACACGATATAGGCACGGCAAAAAGCCCTATTGTTTGTCAGGATTCTCTCCTTGATACTTCCGACAGGCTCTATGACGTTATACTTGCGAATCCGCCTTTCGGCACAAGGCCGCAAGGTAGTGTTGATGTTTCCGCAAGTCGTCCGGAATTTGTAAAAACGTCAGACAATCAAGTGAATTTCTTGCAACACATTATGTCGATTGTAAAAACCGGTGGTCGTGTTGCTATAGTTTTACCCGATAACGTGTTGACCGACGGCGGAGCAACGGCTAAAGTTCGTGAAAAACTCTTAAAAGACTTTAATTTACATACTATTTTGCGTTTGCCAACCGGTATATTCTACGCCGGTGGCGTAAAAACAAACGTGCTTTTCTTTGAAAAAGGGAAACCAACAGAAGATATATGGGTTTATGATTACAGAACCGGTGTAAAACATACGATGGCAACCAAGCCTATGACACGAGAGAATCTTAATGAATTCGTCGAGTGTTATTGCACCGGACACACGCAGGATCGTAAAGGAACCTACTCTACTGAAAATCCGAACGGACGTTGGAGAAAATTCTCCAAAGAAGAAGTTTATGCGCGTGACTTGTTGAAGCTAGATTTCAAATGGATGGATTTGGGCGAAAAGGACGAACGTACCGTAACGGAGTTACTTGCCGATATGCAAAGCAAAACCGAAGCCATAGCGGACG
>CABUQL010000143.1 GCA_902493665.1 uncultured Eubacteriales bacterium | reverse complement strand
GAACAATTCCGCAAGAAGTGTTTCGATTCTCTCGGTCGGGTCTTCTTTGGGTTCGTCGCGCCATTGTTTGAGAGAAAGCATAAATGCTGTGTACGCCCAGGCGATAACAAACACCGCCGCCACTATCCAAAAATTATTTTTTATATTTTCAAACAGAAGAGCCAGCACGGCAAGGAAAGTTACGACCATCATAGCCGTAGACATCAGAACGTTCAGAAAATCCGAAAAAGAGAGTTTCTTTCTTTTGTTTATAATATCTGCCGTGACTTCCGTAGAATACTTGCCTGTCTTCGCAAAATTGAGTTTTGCATAACTTTTTGCGGAAGTATACACATCGTCCTTTCCGCTGCCGCTTTTCATATATTTATATGTAACAAGCAATTTTTCCTTTGAAAACGGAAGCTTTATATACGAAAGTTTATCCGAAAACTCATTTTCGCTGAATTTGCATGAATCGAGTTTTTTTACAATGTGTTCGCGAGCGTCCGCTGCGCTCAATGAAAATCTGTATTTCATTAAACAAAACCTGCTTTTTTCCGTATAGCCTTATTTTTAATAGCAGAATATACCTGCTTTTTTCAATATCATTATAACGTAAATAAAGGCAAAAGTCAATATATAAGCCCCGCCGTAAAAAGCGGGGCAAATCATATTAAAATTTCATATTATGAGTGTTTCTGTTTTTTTCATCACCCTCTTCGGTGAGTTCCGAAAATGCCTTGTCTGTCAATTCAATCAATCTTTCAGACGGGTTGCTTGACGGCTCGTTGCGTTTTCCTACAAGTCTAATCAAAGGCGCAACCACGGCGCCTAAGACTATGGGAGCTATAAATGCGCTTAACGAAAGCGAAATATCCCCGGAATCCAGGTATGTGGCAATTGCGTAAGCGACGCCCAAAAGCACAACGCCGCAGAATATTATCAACGAAATAACATCGACTATCGAAAACTTTTTATATTTGTCAACAAACTCTACCGAGATCTGCGTCTTGTTCTCGGGAACTTCTTCAAATCTTGCTTTTCCGTAGCACTCGTAAGATTCCTGCGGCTCGCCTTTTTTTGCGCCCTTATAATATGTATAACATATACGCATTTTTCTGTACCCGACAGATGGCGTACAATCCAATCCGTCGGACACCGCGCCCGCTTTGACCAATGAAGATTCGCTCTCCATTTTCTTGACTACACGGCTGTATACCTTGTCCCTGTCACCTTTCAGAGTGTAAGTTCTTGTTACGCCCATTTTCCTTTTCTCCGTTTATCCGCAATGAAAATGCGTTGTTTTCAACCTCAAATACTATAATTAAAAGCTTAAATAACCTTGCTTTTTCCAAACATCCAATGTTGTCTGCGCTTCAAAGGCTAAAATAGGCTCCGCTTTACTTTTCGCCAATGTTGACAAAACTTTTTTTTGCTTTTGGAATGTATACGCCAAAGCCCAAACAATGAGCAGCAACAAGGACTTTTGTACGATCGTTTCCCGCTGTTAACAATTCCAATAAAAACGATTTATCCGGCTCGCCCTCGATCTGATGAAACAATTTACCCAGTTGATTCATCGCAGCATTATGCCGTTTAACATCTTCTTTTGTAGTGCAATCATTCAAATCCGCACAGTACAAAAGATACAAGGCTTTATAATCTGTTGCCACATTTTTATACCGAGTATAATTTATATTTGCTCCTTTGTTGTATGTATTTGAACCCTGTTTCCCGTCGGTTTCCGTCTCTTGAACCTTATCAAAAAATAGCAGCAGACAAGATACGCAAACAGCAAAACCAATTCAGCAAGAACTATGCCCACAACATAATACACAAACCGTGTCGGAGCGACAACGTCGCGCAAGTAACGTATCAGAAAACCGCCGCCCACGACAACAAAAACATTAAAAACGCCTTGCATAATACTTATCAGCATTGCCGTTTTTCCTCTGACGCCAAACACTTCTCCTGTTTTCTTGCTTTTGATCCAAACGGTTTTTTTGCTGCCGTTAAACGACATCCCGTTAACGAACTCAAAAAACGTAGGTCTTCCCTTCATTTTACTTACCTCTTTTTGCGCGGAGAAGCCGAAACTTCTCCGCGCAAATCACTTGTATCTTGCCATGTAATCTTAATTTCGCTCGCAGCCTACTGCTTTTTCTCACCCGTAGCAAGATAAAGATAGTCGGAAAGGTCGCTGAAATCAATTTCCACGTTTTCAAAAGACCAATCAAAACGCGTGCTGTATGTCGTTGTCTGTTTTTTGCCGCCGTAATTGCCCTCGGTCACACCGCTTGCAATATAGTAAATCGGCATATTGTCTTTGTCAAGCACAACAACCTTTTTCATTTGAGATTCTTTTGTCTTCGACTGAAAAACAGACCCATCGTCGGGCTCATTTATTTCCAAGCCCGATTCGCTGTCTTCAAAAGAAAACGTATATACCGTATTTTCTCCGTCATTAGTAATCTCACAAGAAGAATAATCGTCAAGAATGGTACATTGCGCGCCCCAATATGCGGACAGATCCTCAAATGAAACACCGGAATATCCGCCATACGTCGAATACTCCAACGCCTTTGCCCAACCGCTTTGATATGCCTGAATAATATTGAACGGTTGACCGTCTGAACCACTTTCCACATCAAGTCTGAACGAGATTTTTCCGTTTTCTTTCTTAAATGCCGTGCGGGTTTTTCCTGTATTTTCCTTTTCCGATGTTCCGTCTTCATAAACAGTCACAGACGTCCCGGACGAAATCTCTTCAAATCGGCAATTTTCTTTCTCTGTATCAAATTTATCATGAATCAATGCCACGACTTCATCAGCCGTCAGCGTCTTCTTCGGGGCTTCCGTCGTCTGTTGCGCAGTCGGTGCGGAAGTCGGCGTCACATCTTTTTGCGTGCACGAGCAAAGACAGCCCAAAACGCAAATCAATACTGTAATTGCAATAAATTTTCTTTTCATTTCCTTTTTTCCTTTCTTTACCACGCAGAGAAGCCGAAACTTCTCCGCGGGGTTGCGTCAAACTATTTCACGAAATGCTTTTTCTTGCAGATTTCCATATTTTTTGAATAGTTTTCTGCAAGATAAGCCTTTCGCCACTCTTCATCTCTTGCACGAACGTGTTCAAGCCGTGCAATATTATTTTTTATAACTCCCTGCCAATATGGAGAAAAATCCTCAAATTTCCTTTTTTCCCAACTCCTGAACTGAGTTATAAAGGGATAATACAGTTCCCTTTCCTGCGAAGGAATACTTGAAAAATCTATTTCCGAGTTGAATCCGTTTTGTTCAACTATATATGAACATATCATATCGGCATGAAGCCAATCGTTAAGATAAAGATAAACCGGAAGCAATTCAGGCTCAATCAATACTGTTAATGGTATTTCAAAGTCAATTTTTTTAAACCCCTCAATCAGCTTTTGTTGAGAATCTATACTGTTCAAAAGAGGAATGCACTTTTTATACAGAATTTCTTCCTGTTCCTCTAAAACTTTATTATTTGCAATCTCCTTATCAAATTGAAAATCATATTTTTCGAAAAAACTCCAAGATGATTTTGCAGTTGAAAGTCTTGCGACCTCAAACTGCGGATATGCGAAAGTCTGCGTTTCAAACAACGCTTTATCCAATACGCCATAAAGAGAACAAACAGAAAAATCTATTATCGGATAATGAAACTGATGTTCGTTATAAAACACAATTCTTTGAAAAATGCCGTCCCCCAGAACTCTGAAAAAAAAATGTTTCGGACTTTTTTTTCGTTCTGTAAATCCATTTTCATATAATACAGAAAAGTCCATATTTCAAGACACCCTTATCCTGTACAGTCCTTTTGATATTGTCGTTACACATTCAGGTATAATTGAACACCGCTGTTCGTTATTATTATATCGCAAAGATATTATTCTGTCAAGATTTTCGTAAATATAATTATATTTGCTTGTTCCCTGAGCATATTCCGTCTAAACAGACAAAACCGCAGATGCCGTTAAGACATCTGCAGTTTTTATAAATAGGCAAAATCAGATAAGCAACATTCTGTCGTTATCCAAATCTTTGCCGGACGATTCTTTGAATTTGCGGAGCATATCCGCAACGGTCAGGTTCTTGCGTTCTTCGCCCGAGGCGTCCATAACGATATGACCGCCGTTCATCATTATCGTGCGATTGCCGAGTTCGAGCGCGGACTGCATATTGTGCGTTATCATCAGACAGGTCAGGTTGTTTTCCGAGACGATTTTTTTTGTCAGTTCAAGAACCTTTTCCGCCGTTCCGGGGTCGAGTGCGGCGGTATGCTCGTCAAGCAAAAGCAGTTTTGGCGGGTTAAAGGTCGCCATCATCAACGTCAGAGCCTGTCTTTGACCGCCCGAAAGAAGTCCGACACGCTGATGCAT
>CABUQL010000142.1 GCA_902493665.1 uncultured Eubacteriales bacterium | reverse complement strand
AGTATTCCGAGGTCTCCGGATGAAGCGCAAACTGAACATTGCATCCGCCCTCGACCTTCAGGGCGCGAATGATCTTGAGCGCGCTGTCACGCAGGAGGTGGTATTCCTTATTCGTAAGTGTCTGGCTCGGGCAGACCACCACCGAATCTCCCGTATGTATTCCGACGGGGTCGATGTTTTCCATATTACATATTGTAATTGCGGTGTCGTTTGAATCGCGCATTACCTCGTATTCGATTTCTTTGTAGCCCTTTATGCTTTTTTCAACAAGCGCCTGGCTTACGGGCGAAAGTTTAAGGGCATTTTTCATAATTTCCCTGAGCTCTTCTTCGTTGTCGGCAAATCCGCCGCCCGTTCCGCCGAGCGTAAATGCGGGACGTATTACAACGGGATATCCTATTTTTTCGGCGGCAGCTACCGCCTCGTCTGTACTGTGTGTTATGACGGAGGGAAGAACAGGCTCGCCGATTTTTTCGCAAAGCTCTTTAAAAAGCTCTCTGTCCTCGGCTCTTTCAATGCTTTCGCAGCTCGTTCCCAAAAGCTCAACCTGACATTCGTGCAAAATGCCTTTTTTTGCAAGCTGCATTGCAAGGTTTAACCCTGTCTGTCCGCCGATTCCCGGAACAATTGCGTCGGGACGTTCGTATCTTAAAATTTTAGCCGCATATTCAAGCGTTAAAGGTTCCATATAAACCTTGTCGGCAATTGTTGTGTCTGTCATTATCGTTGCGGGATTTGAGTTTATGAGCACAACCTCGTAGCCTTCTTCTTTAAGCGCAAGACACGCCTGCGTGCCGGCATAGTCAAATTCCGCAGCCTGACCTATAACAATCGGGCCCGAACCGATAACAAGAACTTTTTTTATGTCGCTTCTTTTAGGCATTTTCCTTTTCCTCCTTCATAATTTTTATAAATTTGTCAAACAGATATGCGCTGTCCTGAGGACCGGGTGCGCTTTCGGGGTGATACTGAACGCAGAAAACCCTGTCTTTTTTGCACTGTGCGCCTTCAACCGTTTTATCCAAAAGATTTATGTGCGTAACTTCAAGCCCCGTGCCTTTTAAGCTTTCCTCCGAAACGGCGTAGCTGTGGTTCTGGCTTGTTATTTCAATTTTTCCCGTTTCAAGATTTTTAACGGGGTGGTTTGCGCCTCTGTGACCGAATTTCAATTTGTATGTTTTTGCGCCGTAAGCAAGGCAAATCATCTGATGCCCGAGGCATATTCCGCATATCGGAAGCTTTCCTTTAAGCTCTTTTACCAGATTTATAACGCTTGTTACGTCTTCGGGGTCGCCGGGACCGTTTGATAAAAACACGCCGTCGGGCTTCATTGCAAGTATTTCTTTCGCCGTTGCGGTGTGCGGCACAACGGTGACGTTGCAGCCTCTTTTGTTTAAGCTTCTTATAATATTAAGCTTTATTCCACAGTCAACGGCAACAACATTGAACTTCGGGTTTGACGTTCTTGAATACCATTTCTTTTTGCAGCTTACAACTTCAACCGCATTTTTCGGTATTTCGGTGGATTTAAGAATACCAAGCGCCTCTTCTTTCGGCGTCTCTGCACTTGTTATAAATGCTTTTCGGCTTCCGAAATTTCTTATGCTTCTTGCAAGCTTTCTCGTGTCGATTCCGCATATTGCGGGAATGTCGTTTTCCTCCAAAATTTCAGAAAGCGTTTTTGTGTATCTGAAGTTACTGGGCAAATCGTTGTATTCTCTTACCGCAAGTGCGCCTATTGTAGGCGTTTTCGTTTCAAAGTCGTCGTCGGCAATACCGTAATTTCCTATAAGCGGATATGTCATAACAACCATCTGATATGTATATGACGGGTCCGAAACTATTTCCTGATATCCGACCATGGACGTATTGAAAACTATTTCCAAAACCTTGTCGGTTTTCGTGCCGAAGGAGTATCCGTAATACTCGCTTCCGTCTTCCAAAACTATTTTTCTGTCAAATTTTCTTTCCATATTATCCTCCCGCCGCAAATTGTCATTTTACATCTTCCGTAAACCGTTTCACCGTCAAACGGTGTGCTCTTTCCCATTGAATTAAACTTCGATGAATCGATTTTGTATTTTTCGCTAAGGTCAAATACCGTGATATCGGCTTTTTTTCCAATTTCTATACTGCTTCCGATTTCAAAGCGTCTGTTTGCATTTGTATTTAAAAGCGAAATAAGTTTTTCAAGCGTGATTATATTTGTTTTAACAAGCTTTGTGTAGAGAATCGGAAATGCACATTCAAGACCCGTTATTCCCATAAGACTTTCTTTTAAGCCTTTGCTTTTTTCCTCTTCGCTGTGCGGTGCGTGGTCCGTTGCAATCATATCTACCGTGCCGTCGCATATTCCTTCCAAAAGCGCCTCTCTGTCGCTTTTTGAGCGGAGGGGCGGATTCATTTTAAATCTGCCGTCTTCTTTTAAATCTTCATCGCATAAAGTGAGATAATGCGGTGCCGTTTCGCACGTTACGTCTATTCCGCATTTTTTTGCGTTTCTTATAAGGTCTACGCTTTCTTTTGTTGAGATGTGACAGACATGGTATCTGCATTTTGTCTTTTTCGCCAAAACAAGGTCGCGTGCAATCTGCGAAAACTCGCTTTCCGATGAAATTCCTTTGTGACCGTGCGTTTTTGCATAAACTCCGTCGTGGATATATCCGCCGAAAAGGAGTGAATTATCCTCGCAGTGCGCCGACAGGATTTTGCCTGTTTTTTTAATTTCCGTCATTGCGTTTTCCATCATTTCTTCGCTTTGTATTCCGCGTCCGTCGTCGGAAAAAGCGCAAACAAAAGGCGCCATAT
The DNA here is from genome assembly GCA_902493665.1 of uncultured Eubacteriales bacterium. Classification (GTDB taxonomy): domain Bacteria; phylum Bacillota; class Clostridia; order UMGS1810; family UMGS1810; genus SIG430. The sequence goes on along the minus strand of CABUQL010000142.1, from coordinate 1,671 downwards.
CAAAAATATCGGAAAGAATTTGTCCTTCTTCTTTTTTTGTTACTGCGCCGTAAGGATAAACATTTATAAGAGCGTCTTTTTTAATAATATCAAGTTCTTTTCTTAAATTTTCCAAACTGTCGGGAACGGGATTTAAATTAGGCATTGCACATATTGTTGTATATCCTCCCGCTGCGGCTGCCATTGTTCCCGATTTAACCGTTTCTTTATAAAAAAAGCCCGGCTCGCGAAGATGTGTATGAACATCTGTAAAACCGGGGAAAATAAAACAATTATTAAAATCAAAAACAATATCGCCGTCAATCGGTAAAGAATCGGAAATATCAACAATAATTCCGTCATTTAAAAACACGTTTGCCTTTATCAGCTTGTCTTTAACAAAAACATTTGAGCCAATAAGAACCGTTCGCATTTTTATTCTCCTTTCCGATGTGTATAATTTGTGTAATAAAAAATACGCTTTTCTAAGCATTTCCAATATTATATCACAGCAAAGGTTACGTGTCAACGGTAATTTTAATTATTTTTGCAAAAAATTAATTTACTTTAAATCGCTTAAAAAATAAGCGTTTGAGTATGCTCTGTATCCTTTTTCGTCGTAAACTTCAATTCTGAAATATTCTTCGTTTTCGTAAACGTTAAAAACTGCTTCGGTAACGGATTTTCCGTCCTCCGCAAGACTTGACAGGCATCTTTTTGAGTTGCAGATAAAACAGATTTTTGCCGCCTCGCTCGTTTTTACATAAAGTTTTCCGTCCTCAAACAAAAGAGATTTTATTTTTGGCCCTTCATGCGTGCACGTTCCCGTAACGCTGTAAAAATGTCCGTTTAAAAGTGCGTCGGTAAGCGATTTGTAATCAAGTTTTTTTACAAAAGCGCAAATGTATCCGCCGAAGGAATCGCATTTTACGCCGCCGTCGGGTTGGAGGTTATGGTTGTCGTCCGCAGATACGCAGTATATCTTTTTTCCGCCGCAAAGCATATCGTCATAGCATCTGCCGTTGTATTCGTCATAGCCGTCCGCAACCGACGAATAATTTGATATTTCCATTGCGTCCATGCCCTCATAGCTCATATATTCGGGATATCTTTCGCCCGACCATGTCGGGTGGTTGTATGTAACAAAAAATCCGTTTTCCTTGCCCTTTTTAATCATATCGTTTATACACTCTTTTGTGTATTCTCTTTCGTAATCGGGCTCGTTTTCATCAAAATTTACAAGAGGACGCCACTTCTGATTTTTAGGAGTAATATATTTTGTGCGGTGATAGCATATTGATTTGCTGTTTTCATCGGAAAGCGCAACATAGCATATATGGCAGGTTTTTGCGTCGCGCCAGTCTTTGCCTTCTTCGCTTATTTCAAATTCAAATCCGTTCAGCGCCACAAACTCATCATCTGTAAGGTCGTTGTGGGTTATAAAAATATCGTGATCGGTAAAGGCAACTGCGCCGTAACCGTGTTTTTTGTAAAATTCCTTAAGCTCTTCGGGCGTTTTTTTGCCGTCCGAAAATGTTGAATGGCAGTGCAGATTGACTTTGTAATACTTTATTTCTCCGTTTTCTTCGGGTAAAAGAACGTGTTTCATAAAAATCTCCATTCCGCCGCCCTGTATCGACATAAATAATAATGACTTCTCTCTTATCAGGCAGGGTAAGGAATGATAAGAGA
>CABUQL010000141.1 GCA_902493665.1 uncultured Eubacteriales bacterium | reverse complement strand
CTCTTTTTCGGTATATGCTATGCATGCGTTAACGTTTATAACGTTTTGCATTTTAAGAATTTTTTCCAAAGCATCATAAAGCTTTCTTCCGACTCCGCCGCCTCTTTCGTTTTCCGACACATAAACAGACATTTCAACACTTAAATCGTACGCCCTTCTTCCTTTAAAAACTCCGGCATATGCATATCCTATAACCTTGCCGGCTTTTATGGCAACAATGTAAGGATATTTTTCCAGTGTGCCTTTTATTCTGTTTTTAAATTCGTCTTCTGTCGGAACGTCATATTCAAAAGTTATTGCCGTATTTAAAACGTATGGTTCATATATTTTTTGAATCGCCGAGGCATCATCAGCCCGGGCAACTCTTATTATTATGTCATTCATAATTTCACCTTCTTATCTGTATGTTAGGCAAACGTGACCCGAACCCAATACAGTTTTAACAAATCAGCGGCATGCCGGGTTCGTATCTTCTGTGCCAAAAATTAAAAAACAACAACCAAAAGCATTTTAAATTTTTCTTCGCCGTAAACCGCATGGGGATGTCCTGCCGGCATAACGATTGATTCGCCCTCTTTTATGATGTGCTCCTCACCGTCAATTGTTATTTTGCCCACTCCGTCAATACAGGTAACAAAAGCGTCTCCGCCCGATTTATGAGTGCTTATTTCTTCGCCTTTGTCAAACGAAAACAGCGTTATGCTGTGCACTTCGTTTTGCGCAAGTGTTTTGCTTACCACCTGACCGTCCTGATAGCTTATTTCGTCTTTGAGCGTTAAAACCTCGCCTTTTTTTATATTTTTCATTATATCCGCCATTATTAAAGCATCCTTTCATTTTTTTATATTTTACCCATATTTAAAAAATGAAACCCCAAATCATGCAAAACGTTTTTGCTTGCAAAGCATTTACTTTTTAAAATAAAAACTCGGGTGCGTTTCTTTGCACCCGAGCCTTAAGACACTGTTGTGTTTGATTTCTAAGTGCCTTTAATTATCTTAAATCAATCAAGCCGTAATTTCCGTCATTTCTCTTGTAAACAACGTTTATATCGCCGTCGTTTGCCGAGTTATTGAAAATGTAAAAATTATGTCCCAAGATGTTCATCTGAAGTATAGCTTCTTCGGGGCTCATGGGTTTATTTTCGTAAGTTTTAACCTTAACGATTTTAAATTCCGTTTCTTCTTCAACTTTAACATCTGACGGATCTGAAGGCTTAAATGCACCTGTTTTGAGTCTTTTTTCAAGTTTTGTTTTTTGCTTTCTGATTTGTCTTTCCATAAGCTCAACTGCTCTGTCTATAGAATTATACAAATCTTCGCTCATTATTTCAGCTCTGTAGACCATACCGTAAAATACTGTTATTTCGGCTCTGTGTTTGTCTTTTTGCGCCGAAAGCGTTACGGTTGCCGAAGCATCATCATAAAAAAACTTATCAAGCTTAGCTATTTTTTTAAGAGTATAGCTTTCGATAGCCGGTGTCAATTCCATTTTTCTTGAAACAATCTTTGTTTTCATAATGCCATCTCCTTTAAATGCTGACTTTCAAAGCAAAATGAAAATGATTTTATCATTTGCCTTATTAATATAATTCGACGTGCATTTAGAAAAATCCTTCCGATTTTAAAAATGGAAATTATTTTTTATCGAGTATAAGCTTTTTAAGTCTTGCAATCTCGCTCTTTTTAAGACCTGAATGTTCAATAACGTTAAATGCCAGCATTTTATAAATAAATCTTGCACTTGCGCCTGCGTACATATCGAGTGCGTCAAAATGGCGGTTAATCGAAGCAACACTTCCTGTAAGAAGCGGAGTGTCAAAATATGAAAGTTCTTTCGGCGACGAAAAGTATGTATTTATATTATCGTAAACAAGACTTTTTAAAAATTTCTTATCGGTAATCCCTGCATTTTCAAGTATGTCCGACGCGGTTGACAAAAGTGCACTTAAAAGCTCCGTTACCATTTCAACCGATAATGCGTACGCGCATTTTGTTTCTTTTGTGATTACTTTATAGAATACACCCTTTTCATCAAGTTCGTCTATAAAATCCCAATACTTCGGTCCGCTGCCCTCAATATTAGCCTGAATATCGCTTAAATCCACGATTTCTTTCTTGTTTATATTTGCCATCACCGCAAAGGAAAAACAAGTGTTGCTTGACCCGAGCATTGCAATGTCGGATGTTTCGATTTGGCTTAAAAAGCAAAATATCTTATCCCTCGGTTTTAATTTATAAATGTCGTGAAGTATTTGCTTTGTTGATTTTTCGGATACGGTAATAAAAACCGCCTCGCCCTCCGAAACTGTTCTTTCAAGATTCCATCTTGCTTTGCAGTTTATTCTTATTGCCGCATCGACTGCCGTTTTAATATCGGGCGAATACACCGAAACGACATCAAATCCCTTGCTTTTCAAATTTGCCGCAACACATACTGCGGCATTTGACGTACCGATAAATGAAACCTTCACCTTAACTTACTCCTAAAACAGCTTTTTAAATCTTTCCATTGCTTCTTTTGTTTTTTCGGCATTTGAGAAAGCGGTAAGACGGAAAAATCCTTCGCCGTTTTTGCCAAAGCCTGCGCCGGGAGTTCCCACAACATTGGCTTTTTCCAAAAGCAAATCGAAAAAGTCCCAGGATTTCATATTATTCGGGCATTTAAGCCAGATATAAGGAGAATTTTTTCCTCCGACATACCATATTCCCATTTCGGAAAGAGTGTCGGCAATTACTTTTGCATTTTTCTTGTAATAATTGATGTTTTCTTTTATTTCTTTCTGTCCTTCTTCGCCAAATACGGCAGACGCACCGTACTGAACAATGAAAGATACGCCGTTAAACTTTGTTGTCTGACGTCTGAGCCACATTTTATTTAAAGACCCGCCGTCAAACGCAAGGCTTTCGGGAACTATTGTGTAACCGCATCTTGTACCTGTAAATCCTGCGGTTTTTGAAAGCGAGCAAAACTCAATTGCGCATTTTTTTGCACCTTCGATTTCATATATGCTTCTCGGAAGGTTTTCATCGCTTATAAACGCTTCGTAAGCGCTGTCAAAAAGGATAACCGCATTGTTTTTAAGAGCGTAATCAACCCACTTTTTAAGCTGATCTCTGTCGTAAACTGCACCTGTTGGGTTGTTTGGAGAACAAAGATAAATTATATCTGCCGATACGGTTTCGTCGGGAAGAGGCAAAAATCCGTTTTTCTCGTTTGCGTCCATATAAATGATTTTTCTTCCGTCCATTATATTTGTATCAACATAAACGGGATATACGGGATCGGGAATTAAAACCGTGTTGCCATTTGAAAAAATATCAAGAATATTTCCAAGATCGCTCTTTGCTCCGTCGCTTATAAATATTTCGTCGCTTTCCAAATCGACATTATGGCTTTTGTAGTAGTCTTTTACGGCATCTTTCAAAAATGCATATCCCTGTTCGGGGCCGTAGCCTTTAAAAGTTTCGGCTTTTCCCATCATGTCAACGCCCTCGTGAAGCTTATTTACAACCGCACTGCAAAGCGGAAGTGTAACGTCGCCGATTCCCATTTTAATTATGTTTGCATCAGGATTTTTCTCACTGTACTCTTTAACCTTTTTAGCTATCGTTGAAAAAAGATAACTTTCGGAAACATTAAAATAATTCTTGTTTATATTCATTTTTATTCTCCTTAAAAAATTACTTTTCGTTTATATACTGCAAATATGTTGCCGGCATTTTTCTTTTATGCTCATTTCTTTTGTATGCCGCCTCTATTTTTTCGATGGTTTTTTCATCGCCCTTGCCGTAAAGAATGTAATCGTCTATTGCTTTATATGTTATTCCCATTTCGTTTTCGTCCGTCTGACCGTCAAAAAGACCTGCGGAGGGTGCCTTTTTAATAATACATTCGGGCGCTTCCAAATATCTTAAAAACTCATAAATTTCCGTTACCGTAAGGTCTGAAATCGGGTTAAAATCGTGAGCGCCGTCTCCCCATTTTGTGTAATATCCCATTTTTGCTTCGCTGGCATTTCCCGTTCCGGCAACAAGATATCCGAGCGACTGTCCGATTGTGTAAACCGTTGTCATTCTAAGTCTCGGAGCGATATTTGCCCCTGCAAGAGATGAAATTTCGCAAACTTTTGAAATCTCATCGGTAAGAGTTTTTTTCACATCCGACAAATCGACCGTTACCGTTTTAATGTCAAATTTTTGAGCTACTTCAAGGCCGTCTTTCGTGTCCTCTTCATAGTTTCTCTTTGACTGGCAAGGCATAATGACACCAAGCACATTGTCGGTTGCTTTTTTGCAGAGTATTCCGACAAGCGCACTGTCTTTTCCGCCGCTGTTGCCGTAAACAACGCCCTTTGCTCCGCTTATTTTAAGCTGATATTTTATAAATTCCACTCTTTTTTTTGTTTCTTCACTGTAATCTCGCATAGTAATCTCCGTTCCGCCGTCCTGCATCGGCACAGATAATATGACTCTCTTATCGGCAGGTCATAAATGA
>CABUQL010000140.1 GCA_902493665.1 uncultured Eubacteriales bacterium | reverse complement strand
ATGCGATTCATCAGCCGACTTTTAGTATTATACACGTTTATTGACGCTTTGTCAACACTTTTTTCCAAAAAAAACATAATTTTTAAAATTTATACCGTCCGCACCGAAAAAACTGTCTTTTTAATACTCGGAACCCCGGCATTGATGCAAGTTTAATGAAATGCCTATACAAATTATTCGATGCAAAGCGATATTTTATTCATTAAAATCAATTTATTTTAATTTACAATTTTACTCACCGAAGGTTTTAATAATCTTACAAACTGCTGCAACAACACACCAGACAGTAAAACCGGCATATATAGTCATATCCATGCCAAATGCGGCAATTGCAGTTTCTATAACAACAATCAATATCTTTAATACCTGTTTTTTTATACACGGACAATGTAATCGTCCTTTCGTTTAACGCACTTTTCGGGCGCAGCAGACGGATAGCCGAGCGCAATGCTTCCTACCCCTCTCAAAGATTGGGAAAGTCCCCATTCGTCAAGCAGTTTCTTACCCTCAGCACTGTCAGAGATTTCGCGTTCTCTGTGCACCCATACAGAGCCAAGACCCAAGGATTCAGCGGCTAACATCATATTTTCAAGAACGCAGCATCCGTCCTCAACAAAAGTATTTGCATTGCCGTCTGCCAAAACGAGAACAACAACCGGCGCACCGTAATACGGATCATAATCGGCACCCATCACTTTGGCGTTAAGCTCTGCAATAATCTTGCGGTATTTTGGAGATGTTATTGCAATAATAACGGGAGATTGTTTCCCTCTGCCTGTAGGAGCATAAGTTCCAGCCTCAAGAACGGCATTTAATAATTCGTCCGGCACTTTGTCGGATTTGTATCCGCGCACGCTTCTTCTGTTTTTGATAACCTTAAGTGTTTCGTTTAACATATTGATTCCTCCCCGTAATAAAACAGCCATACACTCACTTTAAGAGTGTATGGCGAAAAATGAGCATATAATCTCAGAAAAATCCATACCGATTTTGGAATTTAATTGTATCACATTACAAAATATTTTGTCAAGTTCATACACAAAACTGCATCGCCGGTTTTTAAAATCAGATTATTTCGATTTTAATTTCGCCGTTTTGCGCATCGACGATGATATTTGATTTGTTTGAAATATCCTCCGAAAGCAAAATGCGTGAAACTTCGTTTTCAATTCTGTTTTGAATTTCACGTCTGAGCGGTCTTGCGCCGTATTTGGGATAATATCCTTTTTCGATAATCAAATCCTTTGCAGCATCCGATATTTCAAGTTTAAGACCCATTCTTTCAAGCTCATCGGCAAGGTCTTTAAGCATTAAATCAAGAATTTTTACAAGCTCGTCTTTTTTAAGCTCTTTAAACTCGATAATCGCGTCAATTCTGTTTAAAAACTCGGGCCTGAACGTTTCTTTTAGCGCGCGCTCGATTTTTACATCAAGCTTTGCCTTATCTCCGCTGTTAAAGCCCATATTGTTAAGTCCGACACTCGTTCCGGCATTTGATGTCATTATTATTATGGTGTTTTCAAAATTTACTTTTCTGCCCTGACTGTCGGTTACAAAACCGTCGTCGAGAATTTGCAGCAAAATGTTAAACACGTCCTGATGTGCTTTTTCGATTTCATCTAAAAGTATAACACTGTATGGCTTTCTTCTTACCTTTTCCGTAAGCTGACCGGCATCGTCATATCCGACATATCCCGGGGGTGCACCGATAATTTTTGCGACGGAATGCTTTTCCATATATTCGCTCATATCGACTCTTATCATTGCCGATTCATCGTCGAAAAGCGCCTGTGCAAGCGCCTTTACAAGCTCTGTTTTACCGACTCCGGTAGGTCCTATAAATATCATTGATACAGGACGTTTTTTCATCATTTTAAGGACTCTGTTGCGTCTTACCGCATCAGCAACCGTTTTAACCGCCTCGTCCTGCCCTATCACACGCTTGTGAAGTCTGTCTTCAAGATTTATAAGCTTATCTTTGTCTGTTTCCGTGATGTTTTTAACGGGTATTCCCGTCCAAAGCTCTATAACCTGCGCCACGTCTTCAAGCGTTACCGTCTGTTGTTTCTGAAGTGCGCGAAGGTTTGCAACCTCACCTTCAAGACGGCATTTTTCGCTTTTCATTGTAGCAATTTTTTCATATTCCGTATTTGCATTGTCGTCTTTTGCTTTGCCGTTTTCTGCGCTGCTTTCAAGATTTTCGATATCGAGTTCAAGCTCTTTTATTTTCTGCCCTTTTTCGATTATTGTTTTTGAATACGGATTTGATATATTAAGCTTTGACGCTGCCTCGTCGACAACATCAATTGCCTTATCGGGCAAAAATCTGTTTGAAATGTACTTGCACGACAAGTCGATAACTTCGCGCAAAACGGAATCGTCAATTGTAACATTGTGGTATGCTTCATAGTATTTTTTAATTCCGCAAAGCATTTCAAATGTTCTTCCCTTGTGGGTTCCTCAACATTTACCGCCTGAAAACGTCTTTCAAGCGCTGCATCTTTTTCAATATATTTTCTGTATTCCGCCGGAGTTGTTGCACCGATAATCTGAATATCGCCTTTTGTAAGCGCCGGTTTTAAAATATTTCCCGCATTCATTGCTCCGTCGGCATCGCCTGCTGCGGCGATTGTGTGGATTTCATCTATAACAAGGATAACATTATCGTCTTTCGCTTCTTCGATAATGCTTTTCATTCTGCTTTCAAACTGTCCCCTGTACTGAGTGCCGGCAACGATTGACGACATATCAAGAAGGTAAACCTGTGTGTTTATAAGGCGTTCGGGCACATTTTTAGCCGCTATTTTCTGTGCGATTGCTTCGGCTATTGCAGTTTTGCCGACACCGGGCGCTCCCAAAAGAACGGGGTTGTTTTTCGTTCTTCTGTTAAGTATCTGAATAACACGGTCGATTTCCTTTTCTCTTCCTATAACCTTATCAAGTAAATCGTGTTTTGCCTTTTCTGTTAAATTCACACCGAATTTGTTAAGGCATTTTTTCTTCTTCTTTTCATTTTGTATATTCTGCTTTGTTTTTTTGTCGTTTATCGGAATTTTATCGCCCGCATCGCCCTGTTCTTCATTTTTAAACGAATCGGGCATCATTTCCATTATATTTGATTCGGAAAGCATATCCGAAAGGTTTGACATTATATCCTGCGGGTCTAAATTTTCGTCGCTCATCTCTTCAACCATACTGTCGATAAATTCGGGCGGCATACCTATCTGATCCGCAATCTGTTCTTTGCTTGTTATTCCTGTTTTAAGTGCGCACGGAAGGCAATATCCCTCATTTACTCTGCCCGTGCCGTCTATTTTCGAAACAAAAACAACTGCCGGTCTTTCCTTGCATATTGAACACATTTTCATAGTATCACCTCATTTGCTGTTACAATGTGTTTTTAATTTAAATCTATTTATTCGCCTAATCTTTCTTCAATAAGAGCTGCAAGCTCGGTTGCCTCTTTTGTGATTTCGTCTATATCTTCGCCTTCTATCATAACTCTTACAAGCGGTTCTGTGCCGGAAGGTCTTATTAGTATTCTTCCGTTGTCTTTAAAATGTGCTTCGATTTTATCTATAGCCTCTGCAACAACGCTGTCATTTTTATATGTTGTCTTATATTCGTTTTTAATATGTGCGTTTGCAAGAACCTGCGGCAATATACTTATTTCGGACGCAAGGTCTGAAAGCTTTCTGCCCGTGCTTTTTACAACATCTGCAATCTGGACTGCGGTAACAAGTCCGTCGCCTGTTGTGTTGTGGTCTAAAAGTATAATGTGCCCCGACTGCTCGCCGCCGATGCAATGGCCGTTTTCAAGCATATTTTTAAGAACGTATCTGTCGCCGACCTGCGTTGTTTCATAGTTTATGCCTTTTTTGTCAAGCGCTTTGAAAAATCCGAGATTACTCATAACCGTTGCAACAACTGTGTTATTTTTGAGTTTTCCGTTTTTCTTCATTTCCGATGCGCAAATAACAAGAGCTTTGTCACCGTCAACAAGATTTCCGTTTTCGTCGACGCTGAGTACTCTGTCGGCATCGCCGTCAAAAGCAAATCCCATATCGCAGCCGTTTTCAACAACAAATTTCTGAAGTCCTTCAATATGCGTTGAACCGCAGTTTTCGTTAATGTTTGTTCCGTCGGGAACGTTGTTTATAAGCACAACGTCTGCTCCGAGTTCTTTAAACACAAGTTTTGCGCACTCAAAAGAAGCGCCGTTTGCACAGTCGAGCGCAATTTTAAGACCGTCATACTTAAACTTTGCGGTGCTTTTTACAAAATCGACGTAATCGCGGATTGCGGTTTCTCTGTAAATTCTTTTTCCGAGATTGCACCCTACGGGAAGCTCTCCGATTTCTTTTCCGTCTAAAATGTATTCTTCAATTTCTTCTTCAAGTTCATCGCTGAGCTTGTAGCCGTCATTGCTGAAAAATTTAATTCCGTTGTATTCAACACTGTTGTGCGACGCCGAAATAACAACTCCTGCGTCCATTTTGTATTTTCTTGTAAGATATGCTATGGCAGGCGT
>CABUQL010000139.1 GCA_902493665.1 uncultured Eubacteriales bacterium | reverse complement strand
TAACGATTGATGCGTTAACCGCTGCTTTTACATAAGGAATTGTCCATGCAACGGTCGGATCTGAGTCAACGTCTGAAAATCCGCATTCTTTAACGTTCATATCGAGAGTCATAACATTCGGCATTGCAACTGCCAAAAGCTTTGAAAACTCACCTCTTGTAATAGTTGCGTCGGGTTTGAAAGTTCTTACCCCGTTTTCATCGAGATAACCGTCAATTATCTTCTTATTATACAACTGCTCAATTGCGTCGCGGTATCTTGTAGATTCGTCAACATCAGCAAAAATCTGCGATGATACATCGCTTTTTGCCGTATCACCCGTTTGTGCAGTATCTTTGTCATCGCTTTTGGTGTTGTCTTGTGCAGTTGAAGAAACATCTGCTGTTGTGTCATCGGCAAAGCCCGTAAAAGAGAGCATTGAAAATGCAAACATAATGATCATAACAAATGCTGTAAGCCGTATAGTTCTTTTCACTTTAACTTCCTCCTTATTTATGTAGTGTGAACTTTATATACAGTAAGTTTACCATTTGGACGCTGATGTGTCAACACAAAGTGCAATTTGAAAAAAAGATGTAACATAAAACCGCAAAATTTTAAGACTTTTTTGGCATTTTATTCATTTACAAATATATTTTTGAAAGTTAGCACTTTCTTGCTGTTTTTAGTATTTTCTTGCTATATAAAGGTATTTTTTTGCTATCGTCAATCAAAATCATTGAAATTTGTTTTGTATTATGATATAATTTTTGGCAAAGTTAAAGACAAATCAGTTTAAATACTTGATAATATAAATACTTGGAGGATTTAAAGTGGGATATTTACTGATAGCAATATCGCTCGTTGCCGGCGCAACAAAAGGATACTGCGGAAAAATGACAAGCGGATACGTTAACAAGTACAGCGACGCAATGCTTGCCAATCTTATAAGAATGATTCTTTGCATATTAATCGGCTTTTTAATGATTGCATTTTCGTTTGATATCCCAAAACTTGCAATAACAAAAAAAGTCTTTTTTATAACTCTCCTTTCGGGGATTACAACCTCGGGATTTGTTGTATTCTGGCTTGTTTCGGTAAAACGCGGTGCATATATGATGCTCGACGTGTTTTTAATGCTCGGCGTTATGATACCGCTTATCGGAAGCAGTATTAAATATAATGAAACAATACGTCCCGTTCAGTGGATAGGACTTGTTATCCTTTTTGTTTCGGTTATTGTTATGTGTTCCTACAACAACTCCATAAAATCAAAAATGAGTTTGTCTTCTCTGCTTCTTTTGATTGCCTGTGGTATATCAAACGGGCTTGTGGATTTTTCGCAGAAACTGTTCGTAAAAGAAGCAAGCCAAACTCCGATATCGGTTTTTAATTTTTATACATATCTTTTTTCGGCGATTGTGCTTGCAGTCTTTTATTTCATATTTAAAAAACAGGAAAAATCAAACGGCGAAAAGGCTGACATTTTGCATATTTTCGGATATATAACAATTATGTCGATTTGTCTTTTTGCTTATTCTTACTTTAAAACAAAAGCGGCAAACTATTTGCCCTCGGCACAAATCTATCCCCTCTCGCAGGGACTCGGACTTATAATTTCATCATTTATGAGCGCACTATTGTTTCACGAAAAGCTTACGGCTAAGTGCATAACGGGAATTGCAATGTCGTTTGTTGCGCTGATTTTTATAAATGTTCTTTAAAAATCACATTATTATATACAAAAAACACCTGCCTGAAAACCGATGCAGGTGTTTTTTAAATTTTTAAATGTCCGTCCGTATTACGCTCTTTTTCTGTTATAGAAAAACATTGCAATTCCCGCGCCGCATATCAGAACATATCCCAAAACGCTTAAAAGGTCGGGAATCTGATTGAAAATAAAAAACCCCAGAATTGCGGCAAACAAAACCTGTGTGTAATCGTAAACCGATATTTCCTTTGCCGGCGCATAAACATAGGCTTTTGTTATTCCGAACTGTCCTATACAAGCGCACACCGCCGCACCCACAAGATACAAAAAGCTCTTAAAGCTCATTGCCGAGAAATTAAAAATCATAAACGGCAGGCAGACGAGGCTTGAAAACGCAGAAAAGAAAAATATTATAAACGAGCTGTTTTCGCCCTTTTTTCCGAGATATCTTACGAAAGTATAAGCAACTCCGGCGCCGAGTCCGCCCATAACACCGATAAACGCCGGGAACACTTCATATCCGCCAATCGAAGGCTTTATTATAAAAAGACTTCCGACAAAAGCAGTTGCAACGCCGAGAATCTGAATGATTGTCGGTTTTTCTTTGAGCAAAAATATTGAGAATATTATTGCAAAAAACGGGGAAAGCTTATTTAACATATTTGCGTCCGCAAGCACAAGACGGTCAATTGCATAAAAATTACACAAAAGCCCTATTGTTCCGCAGATTGCACGTCCGAAAAGCGCCGGAAGACTGCCTTTTTTCGGAATAAAACTTGTATGTTCTTTTATCATTATTGCGGAAATAAAAACAAGAGCGCCCGCATTTCTGAAAAATGCTTTCTGAAACGACGACATATCCCCCGCAAGGTGCACAAAAACAGACATCATCGAAAATCCGAATGCCGCCATTATTATGTAAAGTATTCCTTTTGTTTTCGAATTCATAAAATCATTTCTTTCATTATTTTTACTTCTTTATATATTACCATTTCGCACATTTTATGTCAATATTACATGTTTTCAAAAAATAATGTTTATTTTCTTTAATTTTATGAAAAATATTAAAAAAGGTGTTGACAAAAGGGAAAATATATGATATAAATATATTAATGATATTAATTCTTTATAAGGAGATGTTACTATGAATATAAAATTTTACATTTGCAATCATTGCAAAAACATCGTTACTTTTATGCAAAACAAGGGCGTGCCGGTTATGTGCTGCTCGGAGAAAATGACGGAAATTATTCCAAACACAACAGATGCGGCGGCTGAAAAACACGTTCCTGTTGTAACAATCAATGAAAACTCTATTGAAGTAAGCGTCGGAAGCGTAAACCACCCTATGGAAGAAAAACATTCAATTAAATGGATTTGCGTTGAAAAAAATGACGGTTTTGAAGTTAAATATTTAAATCCCGGTGAAGAACCGAAGAAAACTTTTGCTTTAAAAGACGGCGAAAAGGTAAATGCGGTATACGCTTACTGCGATTTGCACGGACTTTGGAAAGCATAAAAATTTAAGGAGGAAAAATTTATGAGATATGTATGCGATATTTGCGGCTGGGTTTATGACGAAGAAAAGGGCGACGTTGAAAACGGTATTGCTCCCGGAACGAAATGGGAGGATTTGGGCGAAGATTTTGTCTGTCCTTTATGCGGAGTCGGAAAAGAAAACTTTACCGAAGAATAATTAAATTAATAACACACAAAATCCGTCTTAATTTGGCGGATTTTTGTTTTGGCGGAATTTCTCCCCTATTATTTTTGGATTTGCAGCTGTCTGATTTTCTGTGTTTTCATCATCAACTCATTTCATATATGCAAAAAGTGAATGGTTTTAAACTTCCGTTCACTTTTTTGTTTTTTAAAGCATATGATGTATTGTGTCAAAAAATAAAAAATGAGGTGATAAAATGGCAGAAAAAATCGAATTTATGCCTGCAAATCCAATGTATGCTTTTGCATATGTACCGTATCAGAAATTTGAAAACCTCTATCCTGCAAACGAGGCGTTATGGCACGGAACGCTTTTTAAAGACCTGGATATCCCGTTTTCAAGCTACAAAAACAACCCTATTATGAATCCGTTTAAGTGAAAGGAGATTATATATGAAGCTCATTTTTGAAGATTGTTTTTCATGCCCTGCCGAAATGTGCGAAAGCAAATCGAGTCTTTTAAACAAAGTCCGTGAAGTAACATTTGCGGTTGTGGAACTCAATCTTTTTTTAGATACTCATCCGAATAATCGCGAAGCGCTTGCACTTTTTAAAAAGCTTTGCGCAAATAAAGAAATACTTTTAAAAGAATATCAGTCTAAATACGGCCCCTTAACCGCCTGCCAAAGCAGTGAAACATCACCGTTTGAGTGGGTTGACGATAATTATGCCTGGCCGTGGCAGAAAGGAGCTGAATAATATATGTGGGATTACAGCAGAACCCTTATGTACCCCGTAAAGATTAAAAATCCTAACCCCGAACTCGCAAAATTTATTATTGCTCAGTACGGCGGACCTGACATTTTTTGGGTATACATAGATACAAAAAAGCACTTCATAAAGAAGTGCTTTTCATTTGGTGCGGCAAATGGGACTTGAACCCATACGTCGAAGACACACGCCCCTCAAACGTGCCTGTCTGCCTATTCCAGCACTGCCGCAAATCACGTTACTAAAATATAATACACCATATTGCGCAAAATGTCAACACTTTTTTTAAAAAAATGCGATGTTTTTTTACTGTTTTTATATTTACGTATGTATTATCAAATATCACTGTTTTTGCAACTAAAGACTTAGGCAAACGGGACCCGAACCCGTATTGGTTTAACATGGAGATTTTCGCCGTTATTGCGTCAAACGCCTTG
>CABUQL010000138.1 GCA_902493665.1 uncultured Eubacteriales bacterium | reverse complement strand
TTGCCGAGGACTATTGACGTTTCTTTGTATCCCACATCTGTCGGCGACATTATTTCATATGTAGCTCTGTTTTCCATTATTCCGTGCTGATGTATTCCCGCCTCGTGCGCAAATGCGTTTTTGCCGACAACCGCCTTGTTGGGCTGAACATGAGAGCCTGTAATTGCACTTACGGTGCGTGATACGGAAAGTATATTTCTTGTTATAACAGATGTATTTGTGCCGTAAACATCACCTCTTACCTTAAGTCCCATAACAACTTCTTCAAGCGACGCATTCCCGGCACGCTCGCCTATGCCGTTTACCGTACATTCTATCTGCCCTGCGCCCGCCTTTACCGCCGCAAGAGAATTTGCCGTTGCAAGTCCCAAATCATTATGGCAGTGCACCGAAATTATTGCCTTATCGATGTTTGGCACGCCGGCCTTTACCGCATTAATAAGCGTCATAAACTCATCGGGCTCCATATAGCCAACGGTATCTGCGATATTAACCGTCAATGCGCCTGCGTCTATTACGGTTTTTATAACCTTGCACAAAAAATCCTTGTCGCTTCTTGTTGCGTCTTCAAGCGAAAATTCAACGTCGTTTATAAGAGTTTTTGCATATTTAACACTTTCATAAGCGCTGTGCAAAACCTCGTCGGGCGTCATTTTAAGCTTATACTTAAGATGTATCGGCGATGTTGCCAAAAATATGTTTATTCTGGGATCTGCGCCGTCCTTAAGTGCGTCGTATGACATATCAATATCGCTTTTAAGCGCTCTTGCAAGACTTGCAACCTGTGAATTTTTAACTATTCTTGAAATCTCGCTTATTGAATCAAAATCGCCCTTTGAGCTTGCGGCAAACCCTGCCTCGATAGCATCAACATTTAGTTTTTCAAGTTTTTTTGCAAGATGTATCTTCTCGCTTACGGTCATAGAACATCCCGGTGACTGCTCACCGTCACGAAGTGTAGTATCAAAAATTTTTATATTCATTTTAATCTCCGTTCCGTTTAAAATTTAACATTTTGCGCCTTTGATTTTACGGCACAATTATTGATTTATTTTTGACTTAAAATATACTTTGAAATTTCTTTTGCGGCATCCAAAGCCGTTTTTTCGTTTTTGTAAATATAGTCCGCACTGTTTTTATATTTTTCATACCGCTCGTTATACAAACCGTAAATTTTGTTTTTGTTTCCCGAAAGAAGCGGTCTGTTTTTAAGCGATGAATTTTTAAGTATATCTTCGCACGATGTGTCGATAAAAATAATTTTGCCCGTTTTTTTCATTACGGCTATGTTTTCACCGTCTTTGATAATTCCTCCGCCCGTTGAAACAATTAGCGCATTTTTCTCCGAAACCGACAAAAGACACTCTTTTTCGACCTTCCGAAAATATGCTTCGCCCCGATCTTTAAAAATATCGGAAATGGTATGACGCTGATTTTCAACAATAAAGTTGTCAAGGTCGATAAAATTAAGCTTTGCCATTTCGGAAAGCATATGGCCTATCGTACTTTTTCCGCATCCGGGCATACCTATAAGATAAAAATTACCCATTTAATTTCTCCTTAATCGCATCAATTGCCCTTAAATATCCGTCAAATCCGAGACCTGTAATTTTCTTTATGCAGCAGGGCGTGATATATGACTTTTTGCGGAATTCTTCTCTTTTGTCAACATCCGATATATGAACCTCAACGCATAGAAGCTTAACCGCCTTAAGAGCATCCAAAAGCGCAACGCTTGTGTGAGTGTATGCACCCGGATTTATAACTATTCCGTCGGCTTTTTCAAAATATGCTTTTTGAATATAATCAACAAGGTCTCCTTCGTGATTGCTCTGATAAAACTCTGCGGTTATGCCCTCTTTTTTGCAATAATCATCAATAAGCTCCACCAGGTCGTTGTAAGTTGATTTTCCGTAAATATCGGGTTCCCTTATCCCCAGCATATTAAGATTGGGACCGTTAATTATGTAAATTTTCATATTCTTCACACATCTTTTCGTATATTTTATCTGTAATGCTTTTATCGTAAGCCGTATTGTGCCAAAGCCCCTGAGAGCAGACCCCCTGGGCAACAAGCATATAAAGACCGTTTACGGTATTTTTTCCTTTTTCTTTTGCATTCTTTAAAAGAAGAGTTTGGGACGGATTGTATATTAAATCAACAACATCTTTGAAATCTAAAATGTCGTCTGTCGGGCTTTTTCCAACATTCGGATACATTCCCACGGGGGTTGCATTTATTAAAACGTCTCCCGAAATTTTATCATCATAAGTAATAACCTTGTACTTTTCTTTTTTGTCTTTGTTTCGCGAAACATATGTTATACTTTTTGCAAAAAGATGCTCGCACGAAGCCTCAACCGCTCTTGATGCACCGCCCGTGCCCATTATAACAACATCTTTGTTTTTAATTTCCACTTTGAATCTTTCATATGTTGCCAAAAGTCCGTAAAAATCGGTATTATATCCGCTTTTGTCGGCGCAGATTGTGTTTACCGCACCGATTTTTTTCGCCGAACCGTCTATCCTTGACAAATAATCCATAACGGCAAATTTATAAGGAATTGTAACGTTAATTCCGCTGTAGCCCTCGTTTAAAACTCTTTTAAACTCACTGTCAAACTCATCTTTTTTAATTTCTATTAAATCGTAGCTGCTTTTTTCGCCTATAATGTCAAAAAAATGCATATGCAGCGGTTTTGAAAGCGAATGTGTAAGTTTTTCTCCTATAAGTGCGTATCTCATTTTAACCTCCGTTTGACCGGCATAAATCATAGTGCAAAAACGCAGGATGTGCTCTCATTTTATTTTGTCACCTCTGCACTTTTGTAATTTCCCAGATATTTAACCTTTTTCGTGTCTTTTTTAAGCTCTCTCATTGCTTCTTTTACGTTTTCATCATTAATGTTGCCCGTAAAATCAACAAAAAACATATATTCAAAAGGATTTTCCGTATCGGGTTTTGACTCAAGTTTTAAAAGATTTATTTTATGCTTTGTAAAAATCTTAATTATTTCGCCCAAAGCGCCGACCTTGTGTTCCAACCACAAAATAGCCGATATTTTATCGTTTTTATCTGAATATTCTTCGTTTTTTGCAATAACCACAAACTTTGTAAAATTTAAAGAATTGTAATTAATGTTCGGGCAAAGAACGTTTAATCCGTAAATTTTTGCCGCATTTTCGCCGCCGATTGCCGCAATGTCGCATATTTTGCTGTCGGCAACCATTTTTGCACTCATTGCCGTGTTTAAATAAGGCACAACCTTAACATCAAGACTGTCCAAAAAAGATTTTGACTGCATAATCGCCTGCGGATGCGAATAGACTTCTTTTATATCTTTAAGATGCGCGCCCTTGTTTGCCAAAAGATTCTGGCTTACTTTTACAAGTATTTCGTTTGTTATGTAAAAATCGTTTTTCAGCACAAAATCATAAACATCCGTAACCGCACCCGTTGTTGAATTTTCAAACGGAAGCACGCCGTAGTCACATTTTCCTTCTTTAACCGCTTCAAAAATCTCACCCATAGTGTCAAAATGAATCATTTTAACCTTGTTTTTCTGCTCCGCAAATTTTAAAGACGCTTCATACGAAAAACTGCCTTCTATGCCCTGAAAAGCAATAACCGTTTCGGTTTTTGAGATATCGCTCTGATAGGCACGGCTTATGCTCATAACATCTTTTGTAAACTCTTTTGCGTATTTTGCAAGATTTTTGTTTTCAAGGTTTTCAATGCATTTATCTATAACAATCTGTTCTCTTTTTGCATTTAAAACAGGAAGATTATTTTTAGTTTTATACTCTCCGATTTTTCTTGCCGTTTCCATACGCTTTTCAAAAAGAGAAATCATTTTTTTGTCAATTTCATCAATATCTTTACGGTATTTATCGAGATTTTCCATTTTTATTCTCCTTTTAAAATGTCAAAAATAACAAGCGACGCCGCCGTTTCCAAAACCGCTGCGGCTCTCGGCACTATGCAGACATCATGCCTTCCCTTTAATGAAAGCTTAACGTTTTCTTTTGTTCTGATATCTATTGTGTCCTGCTCCTTAAATATTGAAGGAGTGGGTTTTATTGCAACTCTTAAAACTATCGGCATACCTGTTGTAAGTCCGCCGAGTATTCCGCCGTTGTTGTTCGTTTTTGTTTTTACGTTTTTGTTTTCGTCATAATAAAAACTGTCATTTTCATAAAATCCCGTTTTGTCGGTTATTGAAAATCCTGCGCCGAATTCTACGCCTTTAACTGCCGGAACGGAAAACATCATTGAAGCAAGTCTGCTTTCGACAGATGCAAAAAACGGTTCGCCCACTCCTGCCTTAACGCCTGTTATAACAAGCTCAGCAACACCGCCGACGGAATCTTTGTCTGCGCTTGTTTCCGTTATTTTCTGCATATAACGCTCTTTTAAATCATCGCATCTTACAGGCATCATTGACGACTGAAGTTCTTTAATTTTTTCAATCGGGATATCTTCTTCAAGTATGCTTTTTCCTTTTACATCACCGATTTTTACGATGTGAGAAAAAACGCTTATGCCTTTTTTATCGAGAACGCTTTGCGCCATTGC